>JAIPEL010000120.1 GCA_021737185.1 Desulfobacterales bacterium
GCCAAATCCCTGGGGGTTCCCAAATCGGCGGTGGAAATCGTCTCCGGCCATACCGGAAGGACAAAGCAGGTCAAGATCGCCTGCCCGCCGGAGGAGCAGGCCCAGCTGCGGAGGCGGATTCTGGCTCTGGCGGGGTAGGAAAAACGGCCGGAGATCAGAGGTCTGATGTAAGTAGCGGAATGTCCTAGGTCAAAAACTCGGTCAAGTCCTGACAAAAAGTTGTCACTTTTTATAGGTTTGACCCCACAAGTATTTCTCTCACGCAACCATCCGGTGGACGGGACCCTGCCAACGATACTGTAATAGGTCGGCTGTATATTCCTATTTCAGCTCTCAGGTTTCGTTTTGTTGTTTTTTCCGACTTCCAGGCTCCGGCTCGGTTCACCGACAATTCAGGCGTGGCGATTTTTTGCCTTGTCCGAAAATCGGGGCGCCAATGGAAATCTCTGTCGTCCGACGGCCTCTATCTGTCTTTTTCCCCGTTGCTTGACCCCGATTCCATCCTGCGTTTTTCGTGAATGCGGTTGCTTTTTTATCCAAATCCCGCAGAAAACCCCGCCATTTATGGCGAGGATGAATGCGGAGCGGGGGGTAAGGGGGATGCAATCCCCCTTCTTGCCCTTTTTAAGAAGCCCCGTCTTTTAAGGCGGGGAGCTTCACTGCTTCCCGGATAGGCCAGTCTCCCTGGGATGAGGCATATCAGTACCCATTTTTCATTGGGTTTAGAAAAAATTGCTTGCCCGAATTAAGAATTTTTATCCGATATAGACAGTTCATTTTTTGGTTGACAAGTCTCTGATAGCTATATATAGGATGTCATAGTCATACTTGATCTCAAACTATAATATTGTAGCCAACGTCGTTTCCCATGCCTCTGCATGGTCATTTTAAGCTTTTAGCCAAGCCCCAATGCCTTGAATTGCAACAAGAGAGAAAAAACAAACGCAGGAATTATTCCGTCGGCGGTTCACCCAGGTGAAACAGTGTTAACTTTGGTTTCGACTTCAAAAATTGAACTGAAAATTCAACCTCCATGGCGGAAAAGGTTTGAGACGATGCCATACCCTGAATCGATGCGGGCTTCGATCAAGAAACTGGAAGAAACCCGTGAAAGCCGCCTTAATCAAAAGATCCCAATCCTAAGTATCGACGAAAAAAACCAGCTTTTGAAAGAATTTCATCCCGACTACCGACCCGGGGTGCACCGGGAGCTGAAGGCCGGGGTCAATAAGGGCGATATGGCCGTAGTGGAGCTGGCGAATCTGCTTGAGGCCCGAAGCACGGTCGATCCTAATTCCGTCGATCTCAGCAAGATCGAACTGGAGGTCGATACCCTGGTGGTCGGCGCTGGTGGCGCCGGTCTCACCGCCGCAATCTTCAGCTGCGATGAGGGCGCTTCGGTGGCACTGGCCACCAAGCTACGCTTGGGCGATTCCAATACGACGATGGCCGAAGGCGGGATTAATGCGGCGATTTCACCGGGCGACTCTCCCAGCATCCATTATCTGGACACGATGGGCGGCGGAAATTTCACCAACATCCCTGAACTAGTTCGGGCCCTGTCGACCGATTCGCCGCTTGCCATAAAGTGGCTGGAAGATCTCGGTGTGCCGTTTGACAGAGATCCGGATTCGGATTTGCCGCTTCCCCTCCTGGCTGGCGGCCATTCCCGGCCGCGAGTCTGCTCGGTGGGTGACTATACGGGCATGAGCATCATTCAGGTGCTCCGGGCTGAAGTGGAAAACCGCCCCATCCGCGTAATGGAATTCTCCGCGGTGGTGGAATTGATTTTGGATGACAAGGGCCAATGCGCCGGAGCTGTACTGTTTGACCTTTTGACTAGGATCCCCCAGGTCGTAAAGGCCAAGTCGGTGATCATCGCAACCGGCGGCATCGGACGGTTGCACATACAAGGATTTCCCACCACCAATCATTACGGTGCAACGGCTGACGGCCTGATCGTGGGCTACCGCGCCGGCGCCAAACTCGGCTATCTCGATTCGATTCAGTTCCACCCCACGGGCACGGCCTATCCTGACCAGCTTCTCGGGCTGTTGGTGACCGAAGTGTCGCGCTCCAGGGGGGCGCAACTTGTGGACGTCAACGGCGAACGATACATTAACGAGCTTCAAACCCGAGACTGTGTTGCTTCGGCCAATGTCCGCCAAGTCATCGGCCGTAAAAAAGGAATTACCACCCCCTCCGGCATGCAGGGGGTGTGGCTGGACACACCGCTAATCGACATCATTCATGGCGAGGGCACCGTTCAAAAGTCGTATACCCACCTGTACCACCGTTTCAAGCGCTACGACATCGATTTTTCCAAGGAACCAATCCTGATCTATCCGGCCCAGCATTACCAGAACGGCGGTATTATCACTGACGATATCGGCCGTTCGAACGTGCCGAATCTTTACGCAGCAGGAGAAGCGGCCGGCGGCGTTCACGGTCGAAACCGGCTAGGGGGTAATTCACTGAGCGACCTATTTGTCTTCGGCCGCAGGGCCGGTATTGATGCAGCCCGGCGTGCGCCGGAAATAGAGTCCGGCCGTTTGAGCCTGAATCACGTCTTCGAATATGCAAATGCCTTGGAGACAGCTGGTTCGCTGACCGAGGCAAGCAGTCCCATACTGTTGCCGGACTACCGTTTTGAAAAGGTATTTCCAAAGTTCAACCAGTAACGGAAAGAAATGATCCCCAAAACGAGAAAGCGGCCATGGAAGCACTGCAAAAAACAGACTTGATTCCGGTGTACTTTTACGGGAAACGCTACGACGTTCCTAAAATGCTCACTGTCCTGCAGGCGTTTGAATTCGTAGGGTATCAGTTCATCCGGGGATGCGGATGCCGGGGTGGTGTCTGCGGCGCCTGCGCCGCGGTATACATTCACCCGGAATCGCACCACCTCGAGGTGGCACTGGCCTGCCAGATGAAGGTCTTGGCAGGCATGCGTATCATTCAGGTCCCATACTTTCCTGTGGACAAACCGGGCTATAACATCGATGCGCTAAACCCCACCACGGAACAGGTTGGTCAAATCTACCCCCAAATTTACCGTTGCGTGGCGTGCAATACGTGCACGAAAATGTGTCCGCAAGACATCAACGTGATGGGCTGCATCTCCATGATTCTGCGGGGGGACATCGAGGGCGCTGCCGCGGCATCCCGGGACTGCGTGATGTGCGGCCTTTGCACCTCCCGCTGCCCTGCGGAAATCCCGCAGTTCCTGATCTTTCTTTTAGCCCGGAGGCTCGATGGCCGCTTTATCCAAAAGCCCTTCCGGTTTCTGCCGACGCGCCTGGAGCGCATCGCGGCCGGAGACTACGAGGCCGAACTGAATGCCCTGATGACCATGGACATCGAAGTGCTCAAGGTTCGATACCAAAAACAGCAGCAGGACAAACAGATCATTTGAGGCAGTTTATGAATGTGGCAGCCATCGATGCAGAGAAGCTTTACACCCTCGCCTATGGCCTTCTGGCAAATGCGGCCAACAAATATCCGCAAAATTATCTGGACCGGCTGTTTGAAGCGCTGGAAAGCGATGAGCACCCGGGTGCCAGAAGCGTATTCGTTTCCATCATTGAAAACATCTTAAGTGCCGCCGAAGACGACGCCTCTCTGTGCCAGGACACCGGCGTGCCGGTCTTCCACGTCTATTTGAATCCAGCGGTCCGGATCGACGCCGATATCGAACAGACTCTGGCCGAGGCAACCGCAAAGGCCACGGTCGAGGTTCCCATTCGCCGCAACGTCATCGAACCCTTCACCTACGAAAATCCGGGAACCAACACCGGATGGGGGACCCCGTTCATCCATTACCATTACAGCCCGAATCCCGAGCCTTTTCGCATGCGGGTCGAACTCAAGGGTTTTGGCGGAGAGATCAAATCCACAGGTGACTGGGTGTTTACGAGTGCTGAAAAGATGCAAGATGCCGTTTTGGCCTACGTGCTGAACAACGTCATCCTTTCTCGAGGAGAAGGGTGCATTCCCGGATTTTTGGGCGTTGGGGTTGGTGGCTACATGTGCGAGGCCATGTCGAACGCCAAGAACGCCGTCTATCGGGAGTTGAGCGCGCCTTTGCCGGAAAGTCTGCGGCCCACACCGGATGCCTTTGCCACGGAAATGGAAGACCGCATTCTTCGGTGCGTCAACCGGCTGGGTCTTGGTCCCATGGGCGGAGGTGGCGTCACAACCACCATGGGCGTATTTTTGGAGCGTCGGGGCACGCACACCGCGGTGGCGTCGGTGGCCGTTTCCCAGCAGTGCTGGGCCTCTCGGGGGTCGGAAGCCCTTGTCGACGGTGAAAAGACCATCTACCTGACACCGCATCTCGAAAAAGCTTCGGTGCCGGCCATCAGAAGCCGCACGGAAAAATGCTTCACCGCCGCCGGCAAAGGGGCCGCTGTCCGCGAGCTGACCACGCCGATTGCACAGGAAGAACTGCTGAAATTGCGGGTAGGCGATGTGGTCTATGTCAACGGCACCATCTGCACCTCTCGAGATGGCGCCCACCGGCGAATGGTGGAAAAAGTCCGCAGCGGCCGTCAAAGCGAGATTCCATCAGAAATTCTGGAAAACGGGATCATTTTTCACTGCGGTCCGGTGATTTTGCAAACCGACGCCGGCTGGGAAATCGTTTCGGCCGGGCCCACCACCAGCTCACGGTTTACCACGGATGCGTCCGTTTTAACCCAGAACGGCATCATCAAGGCCGCCATCGGCAAGGGCACGATGGGGGATGCCATGATCCAGGCCCTTACAGGACGGGGGGTCTATCTGACCGCCGTGGGCGGATGCGCCGTCAGCTACCGGAAGATGATCCGGGGCGTTGATGTCAAATGGCTCGATCTGGGATACCCCGAGGCCGTGTGGGTGCTTCAGGTCGAGCGTTTCGGTCCTCTTGTCGTGGGCATCGACAGTACCGGACAGTCCGCCTCTCGCAGCGTGATGCAAAGCGTTTATGAAAATGCCAGGCAGATTTACGCCGACGAGGGAATGGATCCGGGCAAGCGGTATATTCAGTACCCCCAGACGATTGCCGGCTTTTCACTGGAGGAAGTGATTGCCAAAAGCCAGTCCGCTTAACCGTAACATATAGCAACACGGAGAGAACAGATGGCCCGAGTTTTGGAAAATGTCGCAAAAGAGATCTTGAAAGCAAACGGGATCGCAACGCCGGCGTTTGCCGTGGCAAAGACCCCCCAAGAGGCTCAAGAGGCGGCGAACCGGATCGGGTATCCGGTGGTTGTCAAGGCGCTGGTGACGGTGGGAAAGCGCGGGAAAACCGGAGCGGTGAAGTTCGCCGACGATGCCAGGGAGGTGCAGGCCCATGCCCAGACAATTTTAGGGATGACGGTCCGCAATTTTCCGGTGGAAGCGCTTCTGATCGAATCCAAGCTGGCGATTACCCGGGAGCTGTATTTTTCGGTCACCTACGATGCGACCCGCCGCATGCCGGTGATCATCGTCAGCGCCGAGGGCGGGGTCGACATCGAGGAGATCGCCGAAAGCGCACCGGAAAAAATCGTCAGGCACCACGTGGACCTGACACTCGGTTTTCATCCATACCAGGCCAAGGAGCTTTGCTCGGCCATGGGCCTGGAGGGCAAGACGCTCCAGCGTGCCACCCAGACGGTTTATCGTCTGTACAAGAACTTTGAAAAGGTCGATGCCACCGTTTTGGAGGTCAATCCCCTGGTGCTTACCGAAGACGGCGGTATTACGGCCGCGGCGGTGCTGATGGGAGTTGACGACGACGCCTTTTACCGGCAGCCGGCCCTGGCCGACAAGGTGGAGGTTGGCACGGACCGGTCGTGGCGGCCGCTGACCGAACTGGAGAAAGAAATGGTTGCAGTGGACGCGGCCGAATCCTACCGGGGAACGGCCCGCTATACCGAGATGGAAGGAGGCGACATTGGCTTTTTGTGCGGCGGCGGCGGCGGAAGCTTGCTGGCCTACGATTCACTGCTGCAGTGCGGGGGGCAGCCGGCCAATTACACGGAATTTGGGGGCAATCCCACGGAAACCAAAGTTGCCGGCCTGGTCAAGGGGGTTTTGTCCAAACCGGGCGTGAAGAGCTTTTTCATGGATGCCAATATTACAAACAACACCCAGACCGACATCGTGGCCAAGGGGATTGTAAAGGCGTTTCAGGAGATGAAGATCGATCCCACCAAATTTCCCGCGGTGGTCCGCCTGGCCGGCGTAAACGACACAGAAGCAAAGAAGATCTTTACCGATTTTCATATCGAATACTACGGGGACGACATCAGCATGGAAGATGCCGCACGCGTGATTGTGGACCGGATGAAGGCAGTTAAGCGCGAGTGAGGATGAAACATGGCAATACTAATCGATAGGAATTCGAAGGTAGCAATTCAAGGTATCACCGGGCGCGAGGCTTCCATGGTCACCCGGCATGCCATCGCCTATGGAAGCCGGATCGTTGCTGGGGTGACACCGGGAAAAAAAGGACAGGCCGTGGAGGGGGTGCCCGTCTACGATACGCTCAAACGGGCATGCCAGTTGCACCAGGTCGATACCAGCGTCATCTATGTTCCGCCGGCATTTGCCCATGATGCAGTGATGGAGGCTATTGGAAACGGCGTCCGGCTGATTTTGATCATCACTGAACGGATTCCCCGACTGGATGTCGCCCGTTTTTTAAAGGTGGCCGAAGGGGAGGGCTGCACGATTGTCGGTCCCAATTCGGTGGGCATCATCAACCCCCACGACCGGGTCAAGCTGGGGGCCATCGGCGGAGACAACGCCCAGCGCTGCTTTGCTCCCGGGCAGGTCGGCGTGATTTCGCGTAGCGGCGGAATGACCGCCGAATGCTCCTGGATGGTAAAGCGGGCCGGTTACGGAGTCAGCACCAGCGTCAGCATCGGCGGCGATCCGTTAATCGGCTCCCCACCCAAAGAGATCTTAAAGCGGTTTGAGAAAGACCCCCAGACCAAGGCCGTTGTTCTATGGGGCGAGCCCGGAACCAGCTACGAAGAGGATGTGGCCGATTTTATTGCTGACGGCGGATTTACCAAACCGCTGATTGCTTATGTGGCCGGCAATTTTGTCGAATCGATGCCGGAAGGGATTGTGTTCGGACATGCAGCCTCAATCGTATCGGGCAATTCCGGCCGGCCGTCCATTAAAATCCGGCGACTGCGGGAGGCCGGCGCCCATGTGGCCGATCGATTCAATGATATTATGGATATTTTAAAAGAGGTTCTCGGATAACCGCGTAGCCTCGGCAGGGACGGTCCCCCTGTCCGATAGATAAGGAGAACAGATATGAAACCGATTCGTAGCGCCCTGTTTGCCCCCGGCAACCGTCCCGACAGAGCAGCCAAGGCGTTGGCGCTTGATGCCGACTGCGTCATCTTGGACCTGGAGGATGCGGTTCCCATCGCGGAAAAGGAGCGCACCCGGGCCGTGGTCCGCGACGTGCTTGACCAGCATCCCGGAAAGCGCATGTACGTAAGAGTCAATGCCCTGAGCACCCCTTACGCCGCCGACGATATTCTGGCCCTGGGCTCGCAGAACCTCAGCGGCATCATGGTGCCCAAGGTGGAGTCGGAGGCGGATTTGGCTGAATTCAACCGCCGGGTCACCGTCCTGGAAAACGACTCTGGGCTCAAGAAAGGATCGCTGGAAGTAATTTCCATCTGTGAGACGGCCAAAGGCCTTGAGGAAATCTATTCCATTGCGGTCACACCGGTCGAACCAAAGCGCGATATGGCCATCGCCTTCGGGGCCGCCGATTACACCCTGGATCTCGGCATTGCCTTGACTCGCGAAGGGCTGGAACTGGACTATCCGCGCACCCGGCTGCCGATCGCCTCCAGAGCCGCAGGAATTGCCCCGCCGCTGGATACTCCCTGGATGGTAAACTTAAAAGATATCGATGGGCTGATTGCCGATGCACGAAAGGCAAAGGCCTTCGGGTTTCAGGGCAAGATCTGCATCCATCCCAATCAGATCCAGCCCTGCCATGAAGTGTTTACCCCCAACCAAAAGGAAATCGATTCAGCCCGCAGAATCATCGAGGCCTTTGAAGAGGCAGAACACCAAGGCAACGCCGCTATCCAACTGGACGGCAAATTTATCGACTACCCGGTCGTGGAAAGGGCGCGGCGGACGGTGGCACTGGCCGAGGCGATTGCAGGTTGATGCCCAAGATATCAGCAACAGGCAAGGGGAACGCTATGACGATCCGATTCGAACCAGAAGACAATCCGCACCCGTTTTTCGAGCAAATGGAGCTGCTGTGCGGGGACGATTTTTACAAGTGCTATCAGTGCGGAAGCTGTGCCAGTTCTTGTCCGATGACGGAGCACATGGAGGCGTCTCCGCGCAAAATAATGCATCTGGTCCGGTTCGGATTGGGCGAAAAGTTGGCGCAACTCAATACATTCTGGGTGTGCGCCACCTGCTTGTGCTGCCAGGTCAACTGCCCGCGGGGCATCGACGTTGCCCGGGTCATGGAGGCACTGCGGACGAGGACGCTGCGGCAAAAAAAGGACTATCTTGAGCCTTCGCGGCAGCGGATCGCACCGGTGTCAGAATACCCACAGATCGCGCTGGTCGGCGCGTTTCGGAAACTGGCCTGTTAAACATGAAAAAAACAGTTAGCTATTATCCGGGTTGTGCCTTGAAGACCGGAGCAAAGGGACTGGAGTCTTCCGCACTGGCTTCGATGAAACAACTGGGGGTGACGCTGGAGGAAATCCCGGACTGGAACTGCTGCGGAGTGGTTCACTCGCTTTGCGAAGACGATCTGATTCATCATGTCGCGCCGGTCCGCAATTTGATCCGCGCCCGGCAGCAGGGAAGCGACACCTTGGTCACGATTTGCGCGATGTGCTACAACACCCTGGCCCGCGCCAACCTGATGATGCGAACCAATCCAGAAAAACGAGATAAACTCAATCGGTTCATGCAAGAAGAACCAGATTACCACGGAGAAGTCGAAGTTAATCATCTACTGACCTTCCTCGCCAGAGAGGTTGGACAGGAGAAGATTCAAAGTAAGGTCAAGGTTCCTCTATCGGATCTTTCCATCTCCCCCTATTATGGGTGTATGTTAACGCGCCCGCGCGAAATTGCAATTGAGTCTCGGCGGAAATTTTCTCTTCTTACAGATCTACTTCAGTCTCTTGGCGCAACCGTAAAATATTTTCCGGCGGCAGACCGGTGTTGCAGTTCCTACCAAAGTGTAAACGACCCTAGAATAGCAGAAGAGGCAACCGAGTTTATTTTGAAAACAGCAACGAATGTAGGAGTTGAGGCGTTAGCGGTCTGTTGCCCGCTATGTGAGTTCAACCTAAAGTATCAACAAAAAGTACTACTTAAAAGAGGGCGTCTTCATACCCCTGTTCCCATCTATTACTTTTCTCATGTAGTTGCAGTATCTTTTGGACTTAACCCCGATTTAAATCTCTTTGAAATGGATGATGCCGCCATTGATCTGCTAACCCGAAAAGGCTTCAAAAAAGATACGAAAATAGTCAAAAAAGGGGACGAGGCATCATAACTTCAAACAGAAGATGAGCAATCGTAAGGAGCAAGCGATGGATCCCAAAAAACTGGAAGTGACAAAAAAAGTTGCCCGGTTTGTTGTTGAGACTGACACTTCAGACATCCCGCCGATTATTTATGAACATGCGAAGGTTGCGTTTCAAGATTGGTTTGCCGTAACCATGGCAGGAAAAGATGATTCTCTGGTCTTAAAACTTCTTCAGTTATCAAACCTTATGGGTGGAAACGAGCATGCAACGGTTTTAGGGCACGATGTGAAAATAAACGTATGCACGGCAGCTCTGATAAACGCTTCGGCTTCCCATGTGCTGGATTATGACGATACAATATTTGTAGGAAGTATACCGATACATCCAACGGCAACACTTTTCCCGTCGGTGCTGGCGCTATCCGAGTGGAAAGAGTTCAGTGGGAAAGACTTGCTGACTGCTTATATCGTCGGCTTTAAAGTTGGAGCATTTGTCGGCGAATGTACTGATGCAGAACATTATGAGTCCGGATGGCACGCTACCTCTACGTTCGGCCATCTTGCCTCAGCGGCTGCTTGTGCCAATTTGTTAAAGCTCGATGAGAAACAGACGGTGCATGCTCTTGGCATTGCGGGAACCCAGGCATGCGGATTAAAAATTGTTTTCGGTACCATGTGCAAATCGCTTCATGCTGGAAGGGCCGCTCAACATGGTCTCGAGGCGGCGTTGCTCGCACAAGATGGTTTTACAAGTGCAGAAGACATTTTGGAAGGACCCGCCGGTTTCTTTCAACTCTTTCAAGGAGAAGTAAAAGAAGATGCGCTAAGCGGACTCGGTAAAACCTGGAACATTGAAAGACTGGCGCAGAAATATCATGCGTCGGCTGGGTGAAATCATTCTGCCATCGAGGCTTCGATGGCCATATTCAATGAAAACAGTTTGGTTCCCGAAGATATCAAGTCAATGCAAGTTAATGTGTCACCGATGATCTATAACATCGCTTGTGGAAAAATGGAAAAACCGCGTACGGGCCTGGAAGGCAAATTCTCCATGCAGTATGCAGTCGCAAATGCCCTTTTAAGAGGAGACACGGGGCTCAATGCGTTTACTGACGAAAAAGTCAATGACCCAAAGGTCAAAGAGATCATGGGGAAAATAGTTCTGAAGGAGAAGAAGGAGTTGGCAAAACTTGAAACTATAGTTGATTTGGAAACCAACTCAGGAGCAATGTATTCAAAAACAACCGATATTGTAAAAGAAATACCAGAGCTCGATAAAAAGAAAGAAAAAGCAAATCAAAAGTACGAAAATATTTGTGAGCCGGTCTTGGGCCGCACAAAGACTCAAGAAACAATGAAAGTTATCCAATCATTGGATCAGATAGAAAATATAAAAATGTTCATTAAGAATTTATAGACTGCAAAAAACCAATTATTTTCTGACAAAAAAGGCGGTAAAAAATGATACAAAAAAAAGACAAAAAAGACCTACCGTCCCTAGCATATGAAACCGGATATTCATATGAACAGACCTATCGTGGCTGTGCACAGTGTGCCCTCGCTGCAATAATGGATGTTATCGGTGAGGCCAATGATGATGTTTTTCGCTCAGCGACTAGTTTCGCGGGGGGAACAGCTGTTACCTCCAGGGGTACTTGCGGTGCTATGAATGCCGGAATAATGATTATCTCCTCAAAATACGGTCGTGAAAGAATTAATTTTGAGGATAAAGAAAAAATTAGAAAGAAATGTCATCGGCTATGCCGAAAACTTATGGAAAAGTTTAAAAAAAAATATGGAAGCATCATTTGCGGTGATATCCAGACAGTTCTGATGGGACGGAGTTTCGATCTGCTGAACGAAAATGACTATGAAGAATTCGACAGGTCCGGGGCACATGATAACCATTGCCCAAGCGTTGTTGGAAATGCTGCGAAATGGACTTTAGAAATATTGATTGAAGAGGAAGATAAGGAGTAACGAATACGGTTAGAGCTTGTTTCAAAAACTCAGCCAGTCTTTAAAAAAGTGGATATCGTTCGCCCTTAAATTCTGAAAGAAAGCTTTGAAGTCAGCTCGAACAAAAAGAGAGGAAATATCGCGACCATTTAAACAAAACCAAGAATAATTTCTTAATATTTTTAATTGCTCCTGAGTAAACTCCCGGCTCTGCCGGGAGACTCACCAGAGTTTGACATTTACGGGAATAAATGAAAGCCCCTCCAGATGTGAACCGCTCAAAATTCACAAAGGAGAGGCTCTCATAACCGACGTTGCAAGTTTAAACCACAGCCGCTGGGAATGCAAATACCATGTGGTCTGGATTCCCAAATATCGGAAAAAGACGCTGTACGGGCAGTTGCGCAAGTATTTGGGCCAAGTATTCAAAGAACTGGCCCGCACCCGA
>JAIPEL010000121.1 GCA_021737185.1 Desulfobacterales bacterium
TTGTGTCGAAGCCCCTGCCGGTGGAGGGACGCGCGCAGTCTAGTCCGTGCTGCCGGTAACGACCAAATGCCGGCCACGACGGAGCGTGGCCCTCCAACCCCCAAAACCCAAAACGGGGACAGGTCGGTTTTTGCCGCCGGCTTCGACCGAAGTTTCACATAAGCCCCGCCTGCTCGCGGGGGGGCCGTCTTTAGTTTTGGTTTCGCGGAACACGGACCGAGTCGAAAATCGTGGAACGATTTTCGACAAAGATGTGATAAAACAACCCGACAGATTACATTATTGTAACTCTATTTCAAATTTTGTATTCCTCTAATTCCCTGCCATCTATCCGGAATTCCATTGTTTATTTCTTTCTGCCTTCTCGTGGCACACGTCTTGCTGTAGTTTTTCCCGATCCTCATTGCGAGGGAACCTTTTGGCTGCAGGAGGCCATCGTTGCCCATCTCGAAACCCGAACCGACCGGCGGTGAATTGGCTCACCGGGAACTGCTCCGCGAACGCAACGAACTGATCGATGCGTTTCTCAAGAACAGGGCGCCGGATTTCATGGAAAGGCACTCCCGACTGCTGGACGATTTTTTCCGGGAGAGCTTTGAAAACAGCATGGCCGGCCCGACGATGGACATGATCCGAAACCCTTACGCCATCATTGCCCTGGGAGGATACGGACGGCAGGAGCAGTGCATCCACTCCGACATCGATCTTCTCTTTTTGTTCAAGAAGCAGGTCCCGCCGGCTGCCGAGGAGTTGATTCGGGAGGTGGTCTATCCCCTCTGGGACATCGGATTCGATGTGGGATATGCCACCCGTTCGCTGAAGGAATGCCTCCAGATCGCAGGCAAGGACTACGAGGTGCTCACCTCCCTGCTCGACGCCCGGTTCATCTGCGGTGCGTCGCTGTTGTATTCGGATTTGCTGGAAAACCTTCGCAAGCGCCACTTGTTTCGCCAGGCGAACAAGATCGTCCACTGGCTGGTGGACAACAACGACGCCCGGCACCGGCGGTTCGGCGATTCGTCCTATCTGCTGGAGCCGAATTTGAAGGAAGGTCAGGGAGGGCTTCGCGACTACCACACGATGTTGTGGATCGGTGTCATCAAATACGATTTTTCCCAGCCGCGAGACCTGGAGTACCAGGGCATGCTCTCGCATTCCGAATATAGGCGGTTTCGCCGGGCCCTGGAATTTATCTGGGACGTTCGCAGCCGCCTCCACGAGATGGCCGGGCGAAAATGCGACCAGCTTCATCTCGAATTCCAGCTCAAGCTTGCCCGGGCAATGCAGTTTGCCGCCGATGAAGGGCAAAAACCGGTGGAGCGATTTCTCGGTCGTCTCCACCAGGCCATGGACACCATCAAGGAGCAGTACCTGATGTTCCTGCGGGAGACCGGCGCTCCGAAGCGCTCCCGGGCCGGACGCCGGCCAAAGAAGGAGACCGAGGTTGCCGGCCTCGAGGTCCACCGCAACGCGCTCTATTTTGTCGCTCCGGAAAAGATCCTGAAGAATCCGGTCCTCCTGATCCAGATTTTCGAGGAAAGCGCCCGGCTCGAGATTCCGGTGAGCCAGGAGGGTCGGCGGCTGATCCAGGAATTTTCCCATCTGGTCGACGAGCGGCTCAGAACGGCTCCCGAGGTGGTCCGGTCCTTCGAGCGGATCCTGATGGCGCCCGCGCCGGTATTCAACGTGCTCAACGCCATGCTGACCACCGGTTTGCTCCCCCGGTTGATTCCCGGCTTTGCCGATATCATCCACCGGATCCAGTACAACGAGTACCATATCTACCCCGTGGACAAGCATAGCCTTCGCACGGTCCAGACCTTGAAGCGCTTCGGTACCGATGAGGATCAAAGCGGTGAGCCCCTTTGCGGGCAGCTGTTCAAAAAGATGAAACACCGTCGGCTCCTGATGTGGGCGGCGCTGCTCCATGACATCGGCAAGGGAAGGCCCGGAGGCGAGCATGCCAAGTCCGGTGCGCGGATCGCCCGCAAACTCCTTGCCGAATTCGGTGCCAAGCCCGAAGAGGCGGACTTGGTTTCAGACCTGGTAAGGGACCACCTGCTGCTGATCAAGGTCGCCACCCGCCGGGACCTCAACGACGAAGAGACCGCCATCTCCTGCGCACGACGGATCGGCGACATCGACCGGCTCAAGATGATCTACCTGCTGACGGTGGCCGATTCGGTGGCTACCGGGCCCAAGGCTTGGAATGACTGGACCGCGGTGCTGTTGCGCGAACTGTTTCTAAAAGTGCTCAGCATCCTTGAACGCGGAGAGCTTGCCAGCCAGGAGGCCGTGGCCGTGGTGGAGAGAAAGAGGCATGAAATCCTGAAAAACTCGATGGGCGAGACCGACCGCGCGGAGCGCGAGGCGCTGTTTGTGGCCATGTCTCCGCGCTATTTGCTCTATATGCCCACAGAGTTCATCGACGAGCACCTCGACCTGTTTCGGCGTCTTGGCTCCCGGCAGTTTGTCTGGACCATCAAAAAGGCCAACGGCGCCGACACCCGGACCGTAATCATCTGCGGACGGGACCGCCCAGGCCTGTTTTCCAAGATCGCCGGGGTATTCACCCTAAATGGGGTCGACATTCTCGATGCCCAGATTTTCACCTGGAAAAACGGCATTGCCCTGGACGTATTCGAGGTCAAACCGCCCCCGGATCAGCTGTTCGAAGATGAGCGATGGCACCGGGCAGAAGAACAGCTCGGCGCCGCCCTTTCCGGAGAACTTGACGTATCGGCCACCCTGGCCGAACGGATGCAAGAGTACCGGCCCCGGCGGCCGCGAATTGCAGACCATCCCCACCGGGTGGAGGTGGACAACGAGACCAGCAGTTTTTTTTCCATCGTCGAGGTGATCACCTACGATTTTTTAGGGCTGTTGTTTTCCATTACCGACACCCTGTTTCGATGCGGCCTGGACATCTGGGTTGCAAAGATCGCCACCCGGATCGACCAGGTGGTCGACGTCTTCTACGTGAGGGATGTCTACGGCCAGAAGGTGGTCGAGGCCGAAAAGGTGGCGATGATTCAAAAGGCCATCCTCGAAGTACTGCCCGACACCGCGTCGGAGGAGGGATAGGCCGAACGCCGGGTGGGTTCGGGGGCAATGATAGTTTCGCTTGTTTACCGCTGAGGCGCAGAGATTGGAAATGCCTAAAATGCCTAAAATGAGCGTAAATGCCTAAAATAATGGAATACTGCCTATTTTATATGAAGGCCGGAGCGAAGCGACACCCCTACTTTAGGCATTTTAGGCATTATAGATCATTTTAGGCATTTATTACGATCCCCTACGAGGCGCGGGGTGCGCAACAAATGCACGGAGACAATTTAGAAATGGAAATGGAACCGAACGCAACCGACAACCTGAACGATACCCAAGGAGGATTCTTTCCATGGTCCGTAAATTGTTGCCGCTGACCGCGGCATTGTGTCTGCTTTCTTTTTCCACGGCCTTTGCCGGTGAAGGGCTCGATTCGGGTGACACCGCCTGGATCATCGTCTCCGCGGCCTTGGTGATGATGATGACACCGGCCGGCCTTGCGCTCTTTTACGGGGGGATGTCCCGCTACAAAAACCTGTTAAACACCTTTGCCATGACCCTGGTGGCCTACTGCCTGACCAGCGTGATCTGGATGGTTTGGGGCTATACCCTTTCCTTCGGACCGGACAAGGCCGGGGTCGTCGGCGGCCTCGATCACCTGTTCATGGCCGGAATCGGAGTCGACACCCTGACCGGATCCATCCCGACACTGGTGTTTGCCATGTTCCAGATGACCTTTGCCTGCATCACGGTGGCCCTGGTCCTCGGTGCGATCGTGGACCGGATGAAGTTTTCCTCCTGGGTCGTTTTTACCGTCTTGTGGGTGACCTTCATCTACTGCCCGGTGGCCCACTGGGCCTGGGGCGGCGGGTGGATGGGCGCCATGGGCGCGCTCGATTTTGCCGGCGGCACCGTGGTGCACATCAACGCCGGCGTGGCCGGCCTTGTGCTGGCGCTGGTGGTGGGAAAACGGATCGGCTACGGAAAAGAGGCCATGTTCCCGTCCAGCATCACACTGACCGCCCTGGGCGCGGCGCTTCTGTGGTTCGGATGGTTCGGATTCAACGCGGGAAGCGCGCTGGCCGCTGACGGTGTGGCCGCCTCTGCCTTCCTGGTGACCAATACCTCTGCGGCCACCGCGGCCCTGGCTTGGATGTTCGCCGAATGGAAGGTGAACAACAAGCCGACGGTGCTGGGATTGGCATCGGGCGTGGTCGCCGGACTCGTGGCCATCACGCCGGCGGCGGGCTTTGTCAATATGCCGGCATCCTTGGCCATCGGACTGGTGGCCGGCCTGCTGGGCTTTTACAGCGTCGCCGTACTCAAACAAAAGCTCGGCTATGACGACTCTCTGGATGCCTTCGGCGTTCACGGCATGTGCGGCATCTGGGGCGCCCTTGCCACGGGAATCTTTGCCAACCCAGCGATTACCGAAGGGGCCAGCGGCCTGCTCTACGGGAACCCCAAACAGCTCTGGATTCAGATTGTTTCCATCGCGGCAACGGCCGCGTTTACGGCAGTCGGTTCGGTCGTGATCATCTATGTGACCAAAGCGATCACCGGCGGTCTGCGGGTTCCCGAAGAAGAGGAGGTGCAGGGGCTGGACAGTACTGTGCACGGGGAAAGAGGATTCGAAATCATTTAGGGTTCCGCCGGCTGAGAAAATGGAACCCCTGAACGCTAGTATGCCGAGAAGCCGAGGGGACAGAAGACAGGCCCGGTGACGGCCGGCGGACTCAAGGTTCAAAGTTCAAAGTTCAAGATCTTAGATTCCCGCCTTCGCGGGAATGACGGAAAAGGGCAAATTCGGACTCCGAATCTTGAACCTTGAACCCGGAACCTTGAACCCGGAACAAAATTCAAAAGAAACATACAAGTCATACGTAAAATGACAGGAGAGAAAAAGGAGGCGAAATGAAAAAAATCGAGGCGGTCATCAAGCCGTTCAAGCTCGATGACGTGAAGGAGGCGCTCAACGAGATCGGCATCCAGGGGATGACGATCACCGAAGTCAAGGGCTACGGGCGCCAGAAGGGCCACAAGGAGATCTACCGGGGCGCCGAATACGTGGTCGATTTCATTCCCAAGGTCAAGATCGAAATCGTCGTCGATGCCGAACGCGCCGATCAGGTGGTCGAAGCGATCCTCGAGTCGGCAAAGACCGGAAAGATCGGAGACGGAAAGATCTTCGTGCTGCCGGTGGAAGAAGCGATCCGGGTCCGGACCGGAGAAAAAGGGAAGGATGCCATTTAACGGCAGTACCTGAAAGCCGGGAGGCAAAGGACGAATGACAGGGGACCGATGACGAAAGACAGATGACAGAGGACAGATGACAGACGACAGAGAACAGCGCTGCCGCTGACTGGGTGGATTCAAAATTCAAAATTTGGAACCTTGAACCTGGAATCGCTGATCCAGCATCCAGCATCCAGGATCCAGAATCGAGGATCGAGCATCCAGGATCCAGGATCGAAAGAAAAAATTTCAAAAAAACCCGTAACCAACACTATTTCAAGGAGGAAAACAGATGACCCCGAGGCAGGTACTGGACATGGCAAACGAGAAGGGCGTGAAAATGGTCGACCTTCGCTTTATGGATTTCCCCGGACTCTGGCAGCACTTTTCGGTTCCGGTCAGCGAGCTGGAAGAGTCGAGCTTCGAAGACGGCTTCGGTTTCGACGGATCGAGCATCCGGGGCTGGCAGCCGATCAACGCCAGCGACATGCTCGTGGTGCCGGAGGCGGACACGGCCAAGATCGATCCGTTTTTCGAGGTGCCCACCCTGGTATTGATCTGCAACATCCTCGATCCGGTCACCCGGGAGTCCTACAGCCGGGACCCCCGGTACATCGCCAAGAAGGTAGAAGCATACCTGAAGAGCACCGGCATCGGCGACACGGCGTTCATCGGACCGGAGGCGGAGTTTTTCATCTTCGACGACATCAAGTTCGATTCGGGAAAGAACTTTGCCTTCTACGAGATCGATTCGGTGGAGGGGACCTGGAACACCGGACGGGAGGAAGGACCGAACCTCGGCTACAAGCCCCGGCACAAGGAAGGGTACTTTCCGGTTCCGCCCATGGACAAGTTTCAGGATCTTCGCACCGAGATGGTGCTGACCCTGGAGAGCCTCGGCATCGAGATCGAAGCCCAGCACCACGAGGTGGCCACCGCCGGCCAGGCCGAGATCGACATGCGGTTCAAGCCGCTTCTGCAGATGGCCGACCAGCTCATGTGGTTCAAATACGTGCTCAAGAACGTGGCCGTCCGCCACGGCCACACCGTGACCTTCATGCCCAAGCCGATCTTCGAAGACAACGGCACCGGCATGCACACCCATGTCAGCATCTGGAAGGAAGGCAACCCCCTGTTTGCCGGCGACAAATACGCGGGCATCTCCCAGGAGGCGCTTTACGCCATCGGAGGCATCCTGAAGCACTGCAAGGCGCTTTGTGCGTTCACCAACCCGACCACCAACTCTTACAAACGCCTGGTGCCGGGCTTCGAGGCGCCGGTCAACCTGGCCTACTCGAGCCGCAACAGAAGCGCTGCGGTGCGGATTCCGATGTACTCGGCATCGCCAAAGGCCAAACGGATCGAGTTTCGGACCCCGGACCCGTCCTGCAACGGGTACATGGCATTTTCAGCCATCCTCATGGCGGTCATCGACGGTATCGAAAACAAGATCGATCCGGGAGATCCCCTGGACAAGAACATCTACGATCTGCCCCCCGAGGAACTGGCCGAGATCGCGTCCGCACCGGGTTCCCTGGATGAGGCGATCCAATCCCTCAAAGAGGACTCGGAGTTTTTGCTCAAGGGCGACGTTTTCACCCAGGACGCCATCGACATGTGGATCGAGTACAAGGTGAAAAGCGAAATCAATCCGGTCAAACTGCGGCCGCACCCCCACGAGTTCTATCTGTACTACGACATATAAACTCGCTGCCGCGATCTTAAATGTTGGTTTCGCGTTCCGCGAAACGGGGGAAAAAGATAAAACCGATAGAAAAATCCGGTGTTTCAGGAGTATATGACGCCAAAAAACAGGGCCGTCCAGTCGGGCGGCCCTGTTTCATATGGTAGCGTCGACAAATTTTGTTATGATAAATTCATTGTGGACTTGAGATTATCATGATAATTAGAGGTCATGATTAGCAGGGTCATCAAATTGCCGGATCCGGGAACAGAGACTTTTTTTCTCTGGGGGCCGCGGCAGACCGGAAAAACCACCTTGTTGCGGTCGGCGTACCCACAGGCTATTTGGATCGATCTTCTCAAGGCCGAGGAGTACCGCCGATACCTTGGAAATCCAGAGTATCTTCGACAGGAGATGAGAACGAACGAAAAAAAGCCTTTTGTGGTGATAGATGAGATTCAGAAAATTCCGGATTTGTTAGATGAAGTTCACTGGCTTCACGAAAATGTCGGCGCGCGATTTGCTCTCTGCGGTTCCAGCGCCCGGAAAGTTCGAAGGCGCGGATCGAATCTGCTTGGCGGCCGAGCGGTTCGTTATGAACTTTTCGGACTGGTGTCGGCCGAGCTTGGAACTGAGTGGGATCTTGTCCGAATGGTCAACCATGGATATCTTCCCAGCATCTACCTCTCTGCAACACCGCGAAAACGTCTCGATGCTTATGTCGCTGACTATTTGAAAGAGGAAATTGCCGCTGAGGGATTGATTCGAAACTTGCCTGTTTTTTCCCGTTTTCTGGATATGGCTTCGTTATCTGATACGGAGCTGGTAAATTATTCGACAATCGCAAGAGACTGCGGAGTTTCGGGCCAGACCATAAAAGGCTATTTTCAGATTCTCACCGACACGTTGCTGGGTCGCTTGCTCCCGGCATATACAAGCCGCCCCAAACGACGCGTGATTTCTTCTCCGAAGTTTTACTTCTCAGATGTCGGGATCGTAAATTTCCTGGCCAAAAGGGGAAGACTTGAGCCGGGCAGCGAACTGTTCGGAAAGGCTTTTGAAAACTGGTGTATGCACGAGCTTGCCGCCTATAATGCTTATTCGGAATCCTATGCAGAATTCTATTACTGGCGGCTTGCAAGCGGAATTGAGGTTGATTTTATTGTCAATAATATGGATCTGGCAATAGAAGTAAAGGCGGTCGCCAACGTCCGGGCCAATCACCTCAAAGGGTTGCGAACGCTATTGGATGACCACCCGGAGGTCAAGGGTCGGCTGGTCGTCTGCCTGGAGCCAAAGTTTCGCAGGACAGACGACGGAATTGAAATCCTTCCCGTGAAAACATTTATTAAAATGCTCTGGGCAGGGGAGCTTTTCCATTCCTGATACGTCGATTTCGTCTCCCTCCTCCGGTTTTTCTTACCGCAAGGCGACTTCCCTCCTTTATTCTTATGTGAAACTTCATTCGGTATCCCATCAAATCCCCCTAAATCCCCCTTTTCCAAAGGGGGACTTTGAGGCTTTGGCCATTGGCAAATCCGAACACATGCCCGAAGCGCACCCCCCTTTGAAAAAAGGGGGGATGGGGGGGATTTTTCTCGGCGTAAGACACCGAAAAGTTCAAACGAAACCGGAGTTTCATCTTTGATCAAACTGATCACCACGCAATCAGCGGAGGGCTTATGTGAAACTTCGGTCGAAGTCGGGGTTTTTGTAGGGCACGACCTCCGTGCCGTGCCTTCATGAACGGCATCCGTCTTCGTTGCTCCGCAACTTCGCCGAGACAGGCCAGTCTTCGTTGCTTCGCAACTTCGCCCCGGCAGGCGGAGGCCGTTCACTACATAGGCTGAGACTCCGACAAAAGTTTCACGGTTGTTCAAACTGGTCGGCTCAGGCCAAAAAATTCCGATAGAATTCCTTCCGGCAAACCCCGAACCCTGCCTGTGCGGCGACCTGTCCGGCGTAGCCAAAGGCGAAGCGGGAAGCGCGCAGCGCGAAGACGTAAACCCCGAACCCTGAACGCCGCGCCAGCGGCAGGGCTCATATGGAGTTCCGCTCGAAGTCGGCACCCCTCGCAGGACTGGCCTTTGCCTGCCCGTGTATAGTCCCGCCATGGCGCGACGCATCCTCTGCCGGGAAAACACAAAAATGTTAAAAATAGCATTTTAGGCGACAATTATGTACATAGCAGGTTCTATAAATACATATTTGTTATTTTATTGGGCATCCCGATCGGAGATCCAAGGAAAAAATAAGTATATTATACAGTATGTTACGGTCTTTGCGGTAGAACTTCATCATGATGGCATGGGGATTGCTCTACAGGTTGGTCACTTGCTCCCTGGAAACCCTATTCACACGAGGAGATCTTTCATGAAGAAGATCGAGGCCATTATCAAGCCGTTCAAACTCGACGATGTCAAAGACGCCTTGAGCCGGATCGGGGTCAAGGGAATGACCGTGTATGAAGTCAAGGGCTTCGGGCGCCAGCTCGGCCACAAGGAAATCTACCGGGGCGCAGAATACCAACTTGATTTTGTCCCCAAATTGAAAATCGATCTTGCCGTGGATGCCGAACAGGTAGACCAGGTGGTTCAGGCCATTGCCGAAAGCGGCAACACCGGCAAGATCGGCGACGGAAAAATTTTCGTCTCGTCCATAGAGGAGACGGTCCGCATCCGAACCGGTGAGTCGGGAAAGGCCGCCCTTTAGAAATCCGAAATCCGAAGCACGAATATCGAAACAAATTCGAAGGAGGACAAGATCCATGAAGAAGCTTTTACTGACCCTGACCGTTCTCGCAGGTGCTGCATCCCTATCCTGGGCCGCTGATCCGGCCCCCACCATCGAATCGAACAAGGCCGCCATCGATATGGTGCAGACCAACGCAGACTACCTCTGGACATTGATCGCCGCCGCCCTCGTCTTTTTCATGCAGGCCGGGTTTGCCATGGTCGAATCCGGATTTACCCGGGCCAAGAATGCCATCAACATCATGATGAAAAATCTCATGGACTTTTCCATGGGGTCGATCGCCTTTTGGGCCGTCGGTTTCGGTTTGATGTTCGGCGCCTCGTCCACCGGCTGGTTCGGCACCTCAGGGTTTTTTCTGAGCGACTTTTCTCCGGACGGCGATCCCTGGGTGCTGGCGTTTTGGATGTTCCAGGCAGTCTTTGCGGCGACGGCGGCGACGATCGTCTCCGGGGCCATGGCCGAAAGGACCAAGTTTGTCGGGTATTTGATCTACAGTGCGGTGCTGTCCGCCGTAATCTATCCGATTTTCGGCAGCTGGGCCTGGGGCAGCTTGTATCACGGCGGCGGCTGGCTGGAAGGCCTGGGATTTATCGATTTTGCCGGCTCCACCGTGGTCCACTCGGTGGGCGGCTGGGCGGCGCTGGCCGGGGCCATCGTGTTGGGTCCCCGGCTGGGCAAGTACGGCAAGGATGGAGCGGTTCGTCCGATCTTGGGACACAACATGCCCTTGGCCGCCCTGGGGGTGTTTATCCTCTGGCTGGGATGGTTCGGTTTCAACCCGGGGTCGACCACCGCCGCCAGCACCGACATTGCCATGATTTTCGTCAACACGAACCTGGCCGCAGCCGCCGGGGCCATCATGGCCATGGGCACCTCCTGGATCAAGTTCGGAAAGCCCGAGGTGGGCATGACCCTCAACGGCGGCTTGGCCGGCCTGGTGGCCATCACCAGCCCGTGTGCCACCGTCTCCCCGTCAAGCGCCATTCTCATCGGCGCTGCCGCCGGAGTGATCGTGGTGCTCTCGGTGCTTTTCTTCGACAGGATCCGGGTCGACGATCCGGTGGGCGCCATCTCAGTGCACGGCGTCTGCGGTGCATGGGGTACCCTGGCTGCAGGCATCTTCAACATGGGCGGCACCTCGATAAAGATCATCGGCGTTCAGCTGCTGGGCATCGGGGCCTGTTTTCTCTGGGTGTTTCCGGCCGCCTTTGTCATGTTCAAACTCATCGACATGACCGTGGGGCTGCGGGTCTCTCCTGAGGAAGAAATGGAAGGCCTTGACTTTTCCGAGCACGGCGGAACCGCCTATCCGGACTTTTCCGTGCTGGCCTACGAAAGCACGGGAGGCGGATTCGCCGGCCCAAAGGCCGGCAGAGCGAAGCTGGCCGCCGGGGAGGCGGTGGAACAATCCTAAAATCGCTGCGCGATTTTCGGATCGCCACAGAAATGCAAATGTTTGCGCTGCGGCCGTCTTAACGCGGCCTAACTGGCTCAAACAGTTGCCCAGTTTCCGAGCTGACACCCATCGGCCTTCGGCGGTCCCGACCTGGAGGATTCCGGACAAGCGCAAAATAAAATAAGAAAACGGGGTGGCGGGGCGTCCTGTGGTCGCCCCTCCACCCGTTTGTTTGGCATCTGGCGCGTGATTTGGGCAAGCCGCTCACAGCAATCGCAAAAAAAAGCATATAGGCCGGCGGTGAAATTGTTCGTTGACATCGGCGCGCGAAAGGGTGTTTTTTGTCCTCTGTCCTTATGTGAAACTTCGTCCAAAGCCGTGGTTTTTCGTAGGGAACGACCTCCGTGTCGTGCCTTTCGGAACGGCACGGAGCCCGTTCCCTACAGAGGCAGAGGCTTCGAGGGAAAGTTTCAGTATTGATCAAACTGGACGCCCCGGCGCGGCCAGAGGTGGCGCTCGTATGAAACTACCCCAAAAGATCGGCAAGTAAATACCCTCGGGGGAGCCCATCGTCCCGCGCCGAGCATCGCAGATCCGGCCGGATCAGGCCCTTTCGCTGTTTGAGGCCCCCGTTCTTTGGGGGCCGAGTTCGAAAGGGCCCCGGCCGGATCTG
>JAIPEL010000122.1 GCA_021737185.1 Desulfobacterales bacterium
TAGATCCGGCTGTCTCCCACATGGGCGATCATCCCTAAGTCTTCGTAAAAGAGGATGGCCGACAGGGTTGTCCCCATGTGGGCGTATCTTTCCTCGGTGCTCGCCAGGCGGACCATCCGCTCGTCGATGTCGAAAATGGCCCGAACCATGCTTCGCCGGACAGCGTCCGGCGACAACTCGCGCCCTGCCCCCGCCGGATCGGAAAGGCTGCGGTAGAAGTCCTTCATTCCCTCGCAGGCCATCTTGCTTGCCACCTCCCCTGCAGCGTGCCCACCGAGGCCGTCTGCCACGGCAAACAGGGCCAACGGTACTTTTTTCCCCGGCAGTTCTGCCGAACCGTCGAGGACGAGGAACCCATCCTCATTCCGCTTTCGCCGGCGGCCGATATCGGACAACCCTCCGTATCTGAAATGAAAAGACGGCGGTTTTAAAGCCGGATCGCTCATTTTCAGCGACCCAAAAACTGCACGTTGCCGTTCTGCTTGTCGACCAGCAGTTCGTCGATAACGCTGCCGTCCGGCCGCACCACCTTTGCGACATAGTACCGCCCGCGGTTGGATAATCCTTTCAACGCGAATTCCTCGGAAATTTTGCGGCTGGCTTCCTTGTCGATGACCAGGCGGGCCGTGCCGGTCCCCATTCCGTCCAGGATCTGCTCCAGGCGCTGGGGATCCTCATGGGACTCAAGCGGCGGCTGCGACCGGTTCCGGGTATTCTCTTCCCCTGGTTCTTCACGCCCCGCTGCCTTTTTCAAAATGCCATGGATCGATTCGATCAGGCTCATTTTTTGTCTCCTTTGATCATTTCCATGCTTATGTCACTCAAATTCATCACCGTGCGAAAACCTACATCGGCGAACCCCTCGGAACGATAGGGGGCCGTCGGTTCTCCGGCTCCGGTCATCGATGCCCAGGAGACGACCAGGGGACGATTTTCAGTCCCGTCCATCGACCACTCCCGCAAATGCATCGCCGGATCGTCCAGTGGAAGGTCCATATCACTGCCGGTGCCGGCATCGCCGGTGCCGACTTGATCCTCCGCCGGGTTCATGTCCATCATGTGCATGTGCCCCGACGCCGATTCAGCCGAAGCATCTAAAGGGGGATCGGGGTTGAAGGCCGCCTCGGGCAATCGAGCCTCCACCCAGGAAACCGCCCGCGCCCATTGGGCTGTTGTCGGAATCCGCTTTCCGTAGTGTCCGGCGTAGGCTCGGGCGCCAAAAAAGGAAACCCGGCGCACCGGAAGGTCGGCGTTGTCCTGGTCACGCAGGTGAAACCGGTCGTGCTCGTAAAAGATCTGTCCGTAGGGCTCCGAGCCGGTTCCCAGGTAGTACCAGATATCGCCGTTTCCACTTTCGACGATCCCTTCATGGACCGTGAGTCGATCTTTGGCCTCGTTTAAAAACTGCACAAAGTCATAGTAGGACACTTTTTCGCGATCCATGTAAAACGGCTGTCCGGATGGCTCGGTGGACAGTCGCTCCTCGATCAGCACCATCTCTTTGCCGTCCCTTCCGTGGATCTCCGGCGGCGGCGCTTCGCTGCCGGCCTGAAAGGCCTCCTGGGCGACCGGCGCCCGGCCGCCATTCGGATTGCCCGCAAGGTGCCAGGCAGTCATGGCCAGAACCGATAGGATTGCCAGTACCGACAATGCCAGGACCAGCCGCGGCCCCCGGCCTCTGCCGCCCGGCTTTGCCGCCTTCTCGGAAAGATGAATCGCATCTGTCAGGGCAGCCCGCATCTCGGCAATCGTCTGGTAGCGGTCGCCTGGGTTTTCGGCGGTGGCCTTGCGAACGATGTCGTCGATCTTCTTTGAAAAAAGACGCTCAGGATTTGTAAGACCGACCTGTTTCAAGGGGACGACCCCGGGGCCGATTTTCCCTTCCACCGCTTCGTACAGGATTTTTCCCAGGGCGTAGATGTCGACCGCTGGGCCGACTTTCCGAAAATCGATGAACTGCTCCGGGGCCATGTAGTGCATGGTTCCCTTGACGTCCCACGAGTTGGAGATCGCCCCCATCCGGGGGCTTCGCGCCAATCCGAAATCGGCGATCTTGGGGATGTCGCCGTCCATCAGCACGTTTTCGGGCTTGATGTCCCGGTGTACGATTTCATTGCCATGGACAGCCTCTATCCCGTCGAGAACCGGGAAAAAATACTGCCGGAGCCATTTTTGGACACTGGCGGGATCCTCCCCGAATCCGTCTTCGGACATGGTAAACCGCAGCGTGTTGCCGGGCACATACTCCATGACGATGTATTGCACGGGTGTGCTGCCGCTTTGTCCCTGTACCTCGATTTCACCGAAGTCGAAAATTTGAAGCGCGTTTGGGTGGCGCACCTGTGCCATGGTCTGCACCTCCCGCTGGAGGCGCTTGAATGCGCGCTCGGCTTCGGTCGGATCGTCCTGAAAGGCTTCCATCATCTCTTTGGAGATGATCTTGATGGCGACATCCCGCTTCAGATTCAGCTGATGGGCGCGGTAAACCTCTCCCATGCCTCCCTTGCCGATCCGCTCCATCAGGATCCATTTTCCGTCGATGACGCTGCCGGTGGAAAACAGCACATTGTGCGGCGTTTCAACCATAAACGACTTTCTTCCTTTTGCCCGCATTTCCTTCGGCATCTCAGCCGCAGCAGGACCGGGTGGGCGCTGCCGGCGCCCGCTGCACCACGGCCTGGGTCCGGCCGACTCCGTGCTCGGCGATCCTGATGATCCGCGGTACCAGTCGGTCTTTTGCGTACGCCGACCGGGAAACGTAAAATACGGCCAGCAAGCCGGCGGCAAGCCCGGTCAGTCCGAAAAGCACCGCACCGTCGGACTCGTTGATGCCCCAGCCTCCGGCAGCAGCCAGACCGGCAAAGGCGCCGGCCATCAAACCGAAAACCGGCAGCAGATAAAACAACGCAGCGCTCCCCCAAAGCGCACCCTTGGTGTGCTCGACCACCACGATATCGCCGGCATCAGCCTGAAGTTCGTTTCGAACCACTGCAATCACCTTGTCGCCTCCGGAGAGGCACGACTTGCAGCTTCGGGTGTCCGCGCATCCGCCGCAGGCGCTTTTCTTGTCCGTCATCACCTCTGCGGTCTGATTGTCAAAGACGCTGACCACCAATCCGATTCTTTCCGTCATTTTCGCACCGCCTTTCCATAGATATGTGAAACTTCGATCGAAGCCGGCGGCAAAAACCGACCTGTCTCCGCCTTGGGTTTTGGCGGTTGGAGGGCCACGCTCCGTCGTGGCCGGTATTGGGTCATTACTGGCAACACGGACGCGACAGAGCGCGTCCCTCCACCGTCAGGAGCTTCGACACAAGTTTCACCCTTGATCAAACTGGCCGGATAAAACAGAAAAATTCTTGTCGAATTCCTTCCGGCAACCCTTGAACCTTGAACCCTGAACCTCTGAACCTGAAATCTTGAATCCCGGCGCGGTCAGCGACGGGACCGGATTCACCGTATCTTTCGCTCATAACGATTCGGCCTCTATTTATGAGCACAAATTATGCCACTTTGTGGTAGCTTCACAAACTTACTTTAATCATTTATATTTTTCATGCCATAGGTGTGACGATGGGGGAAACGACTCGCTGAAGCGGGTAAAAAATACCCCATCACCGATGCCGGCGAAGAGACGGACTTTCCTTGCAGGGGTTCGATCCTGCGTTATGGTCAATCCATACTGCAGCGAAAAAAATACGGAATTATGTACCAGTGTAAGGCTGCAGTCAGGGCTGGGCCGACATTTGCACACCGTTTTTGAAACAAGTGATCGGAAAGGGGAGGTAACAATGAACCCGATGAGAATATTTTCAGGCTTCCGCATGAAAAATCTGTTCTGTGCTTCAGTTGCAGTACTTTTTCTTTCTGGACCGGCTTTGGCCCACGGTCCGGGAGGCCATGGCGGTTCTTCCTTCACCGCCCTTCAGGCTCTGGACAAGGGGGTGAAGCTTTACGACAAGCTGGTGGCCTCTGGAAAGATCGAAGAATCCTGGGAAACCGGCCTGAAGCGGGTGGAAATCGAAAAGCAGGGGGACGAAACCGTGGTCTCCTTTTCCCGGAAGGAAGGCGATCCGGAAAGCCTGTATATTTTCTTCGACAAAGACGGGGAATACTCCGGGTCGAATTTTACCGGGAAATGAGCCCCGTGGTGAAACTCATCCGGCAAACAGCCGACCGCTTTGTAGGAAGGAAATCCGCCCATGGCAACTGAAAAAAACCGGCGAACGGATCCGTATCGGCCGGTGCTGGGCCGCTGGCCCGGTCCGGCGAAGGCCCTGGCAACGGCGATCGTGATCATGCTCGGAATCGGCATGATGGGCGCCCTGGGCCAGATCATCGTCCACGACATCATCCCGACCTTCTTCGAGCAGGAGAGCGCCGGGCGTGAAAACGCCAAGGAGATGCCCGGGTCGTCTGCCGCCCCCAAGAGAGGAGACCTGTTTGCGTCCGCACAGGACCAGGCGCCCGAACAGGCCTTCTATGAAACCGAAGAGTTCATCTTCGCTCTCAAATTCACCCACATCCACATATTCGGAATGAGCGGCATCTTCATCGTGATGGGGGCTCTGGCGTTTTTTCTGGACCGCTCCGCCGCCTTGCGCACGTGGCTCATCGTTCTCCCGTTTGCCGGCATCCTCGTCGATCTGGGGTCGGTGTGGCTGAAAATTTTCGTCCATCAGGCCTTTTTCTGGCTTCACGTCCCCGGCGGCGCCCTTTTTGCCGCCATCTTCGCCATCGAATCCGTTCTGATTCTGCTGGAAATCTGGATTCCGAACCCTCCGGCGGCCCCCTCCTCCAAAAACGGGTAATTTGGATACGATATCCGCGGCAGACCTTCTCGTGACCGGGTAATTTTTACACTACTTTCTTCACTCCCGGCTTTTTCCCCGTCTTACACGCCTATGCTCCACGCTTCGGAAAAATTTTTTTATAGTCAAAATCAGACACTTGGTTTCTTTACACCGGTAAGTACCACTTTGTGGCATGATCTATGCTGTAACCAATGCCAAACAATGCATTCGGCCCCTGCAAGAAGGGCCGTAGACCGCAACAACCATCTATGCAAGGAGGAAATCCAATGACTGGATTCGCAAAAAAACTGTCCGTTATGGCATTTATCGTCACCCTCGGTGTGGTCGGACTGGCCTTTGCCCATGGGGGATTCGACGGCTACGGGTTCGGCGGCCACATGATGGGCCCCGGATACGGAATGATGGGTCCTGGATACGGCCCGCACATGATGGGGCCGGACACGATGGGGTACGGCCACCCCAGGGGATGGCGGGGCGATAGCGACAACCTGGAACTCTCCCGGCAGCAGGCCGATAAGCTTGAAAGCGCCCAGGAGTCTTTCTACCGGGACACCCGGGATCTTCGCAGCCAGATCTACGATAAAAACGCCCAGATCCAGGAAGAGCTCGCAAAGCAAAACCCGGACCGGGGGAAAATCATGGATCTTCAAAAGTCCGTCTCCAAGCTGGAGAGCGAACTGGACCAGAAACAGATCGACTTTCAACTCGAAGCCAGGAAAATCGCACCCGAACTCGGCGAAGGTTTCGTCGGAAGAGGCTACGGTCCAGGCGCCGGCTACTGCTGGCGGTAATCGCCCGTGACCGATCGGGGGCGCCCGGTAGCCAGGGCGCCCCTTATGATTCCCTCGTCTGGTCGGGAAGCAAAGGAGACAGCCATGAACACCCGTAAGAATATCGGAATTATCGTCCTTGTGCTTTCCATACTGTTTGCGGCCGGCGGGCTGCTGTACCGGGAGCTTGCCCCGGGTGGCGGCTACCAAGGCTACGGATACGGAGGATACGGCGGCCACATGATGAACGGTATGATGGGAGGGGCCGGGCTCTGGGGCATGGGCGGCCTGATGCTGGTCTTCTGGGGGCTGGTCCTATTCGGGCTGATCCTGATGATCAACTGGCTGCTGGCCGCCACCCGGAATGAAAAAAGACAAGGGGTCGAGTGCGACGCCATACAGATTCTCAAGAGCCGGTATGCCAGAGGCGAAATCGACCGCGGCCAGTACGATCAGATGCGAAGAGAGCTGTCCTCATAACCGCAACCGCCTCATGGAAAGCATGAATGAAAAGGAGCCGCGGAAATGAAACCATCCGCGAAAAATATCGACACCGGCGAAATCGATCCGGTCTGCAGAAGAAAAGTTCCCGAAGTGACGGGCGAACTGAGCACCCTTTACCAGGGGCAAACCTACCGGTTCTGCTGTCCGGGCTGCAAACGGGAATTCGACGCGAACCCGGAACTTTACATCACCGGGCCGAAAACCAGAAAAATCGGCGGCTTTTGGTCACGGTACCTGAAGCGGCTCGACAAATCCACCGGCGGCAGGCCGCAGTGCTGCCGATAAAGGCCGGTGAAACGGGTAACTGTAGTTACCCCGAAGGGAACAAATCGATGAAGAATGTAACGCTCATACCCATATTCGCTTTAGCGCTGATTGGTTTTGCAATCTTCGGATTTCCGGCGGCGGCCGTACTTGCCGGTCCGGGCCCCTCCGGCGGACAAACACTGACCATGATGGGCGGGGGAGGCCATATGATGGACGGCCAGGGCTACGGCGGTCCGGCCGGCGGCATGAGGGGCGGCCGCGGCTATGGCTGGAACGGCTTTTCAGGGGAAAATGATAACCGCGGGTATCCAAATTCATACCGGGAAAACGACCGCCGGGCATTGAGAGACGAACTTCGCATGGAGCGGCGGGAGTTGTCTGACATGATCCGCAGCAAGAACGCGGATCCGGACCAGATGGACCGAAAGTTGGACCAAATCGAGCGGCTCGAGCGGCGGCTCGACGACATGCGCTGATCCTCCGGTTTCCGATACGGGATTCCCTGTATTTGTCCTCCGCGGTTCCTGTAGTCTCCCGGCCGAAACGACGACAAGCCTTGTGGCAGGCTGTCCCGATACTACATGAAATAGTTAGGATTGAAGATTTTTCGCCGCAACTTGCGGGGAATCTTCTTGGGCAGGGTGCTGCGGCTCTTCGGATTCGACCGCTTCCACCGGGGGCAAGCCGCGAGGCGTGCACCCGCCGATTCGGTTCGAAATAACGCAAAGCGAAGTGATGATCACTCAATTCATGTTGATGTAAGGAGGTTTTCATGGGAGAGCCGGCCGAAAAAATGGAAACGACAAGGGAGGTCAGGGATCCGGTATGCGGCATGACCACCGATTCGCCGGAATCCTATCTCGCCTACGAACACGAGGGGGAAACCTACTATTTTTGCAGCGAGCACTGCCTGGAAAAATTCAAGGCGACTCCGGGGAAATACCTTTCCGAACAACCGGATGATTCCGTGTCGGACCGCGCCAGTGAAGGAACAAAATCCTCCGGCACAGTCTACACCTGCCCGATGCACCCGGAAATCCGGCAGGAAAAAGCCGGCGACTGCCCCAAGTGCGGCATGGCCCTGGAGCCGGACACCCCCCAGGCACCGAAGACCCGAACCGAATACACCTGCCCGATGCACCCGGAAGTGGTCCAGGAAGGCCCCGGCACCTGCCCCAAGTGCGGCATGGCCCTGGAGCCGAAAACGGTCGGGGCCGGAGAAGAGGAAAACGAAGAGTACATCTTCATGCGGAACCGGTTCTGGGTGTCGGCCGTGCTGTCTTTGCCCCTGCTGCTCATCGCCATGCGCGACTTGCTGGGGCTGGGCTTTCTGGAGGGGGTCTTCGGTCCGACAGTCCTGCACTGGGCGGAGTTTGCCCTGGCCACGCCGGTCGTTCTGTGGGGCGGCTGGGTCTTCTATGTGCGGGCGGTCAAGTCGGTCGCCACCTGGAACCTGAACATGTTCACCCTCATCGGCATGGGCACCGCCGTGGCCTATGTCTACAGCGTTGTGGCCGTACTGTTTCCGGAAATCTTCCCCGATGCCTTCCGGGCCGAAGACGGCACCGTGGGCGTCTACTTCGAGGCGGCTGCGGTGATCGTCACGCTCGTGCTGCTGGGCCAGATGCTCGAACAAAGGGCCCGGAGCCGTACCGGGGCGGCCATCAAGGCCCTGCTGGAGCTGGCCCCGAACACCGCAAGAAAAATCGAAGAAGACGGAAGGGAAAAGGACGTTCCGCTGGAGGAAGTCGAAACGGGCGACCGTCTCCGAGTCCGGCCCGGGGAAAAGGTCCCGGTGGACGGCAAGGTCCTGGAAGGGTCCAGCAACGTGGACGAGTCGATGATCACCGGAGAGCCGATCCCCGTGGAGAAAAAAGAGGGAGCGCCGGTGATCGGCGGCACGGTCAACGAAAAAGGGTCTTTTGTGATGGCGGCGGAAAAGGTCGGCTCCGACACGGTACTTTCCCAGATCGTGCAGATGGTGGCAGAGGCCCAGCGAAGCCGAGCCCCCATCCAGAAGCTGGCCGACATGGTGGCGGCCTGGTTCGTTCCGGCTGTGATCCTCGCGGCCGTGATCTCCTTTGTCGTCTGGTCCCTGATCGGCCCGGAGCCGAGCATGGCCTATGCCCTGATCGCGGCCGTGTCGGTGCTGATTATCGCCTGCCCGTGCGCCCTGGGACTTGCCACGCCCATGTCGATCATGGTGGCCACCGGCAAGGGTGCAGGCTTCGGGGTGCTGTTCAAGGACGCCGAGGCCATCGAAACCATGCGCATCGTCGACACCCTGGTGGTCGACAAGACCGGCACCCTCACCGAGGGCAAACCGAAGTTGACCGACGTGATCACCGCAGATGGCTGGGACGAAAAGGAACTACTCTCCTTTGCGGCCGGTCTGGAACGGGGAAGCGAGCACCCACTGGCGGCTGCCATCGTTTCCGGCGCCGAAGCGCGCGGAGCAGAGCCGAAAAAGGCCGACGATTTCGAGTCCCACACTGGAAAAGGGGTGTCGGGAAGTGTAAAAGACAAACAGGTGCTGCTCGGAAACCGTCGCCTGCTGGAAGAATTCGACGTCGATCCCACAACGATGGAAGACGAGGCGGAAAAGCTTCGCGCAGAAGGGAAAACCGCCATGTTCGTGGCAGTCGGCGGGAAAACGGCCGGGATCGTCTGCGTTTCGGACCCGATCAAGGAGACCACCGCAGAGGCCATCAAGCAGCTTCATAAAGAAGGCATCGAAATCGTAATGCTCACCGGCGACAACCAGGACACAGCAAAGGCCGTTGCCGAAAAGCTCGGCATCGACAAATTCGTGGCCGAGGTCTTGCCCGAGGACAAGGCAAACACCGTCAAACAGTTCCAAGAGGAGGGCAAAGTCGTGGCCATGGCTGGAGACGGCATCAACGACGCCCCGGCCCTTGCCCAGGCCCAGGTGGGCATCGCCATGGGCACCGGCACCGACGTGGCCATGGAAAGCGCCCGGGTCACCCTGGTCAAGGGGGACCTGCGGGGAATCGTCCGGGCCGTGTTGCTGTCGAAGGCCACCATGCGAAACATCAAGCAAAACCTGTTTTTCGCCTTTGTCTACAACGCCTTGGGGGTTCCCATCGCCGCCGGTGTGCTCTACCCGGTGTTCGGCCTTCTGCTGTCGCCGATGATCGCCGCCGCCGCCATGAGCTTCAGCTCGGTTTCGGTGATCGGAAACGCCCTGCGACTGAGGAGCGTGGATATTTAACCCTTGCCTGTGCGTAGTATCTTTACAGCCAGGATCATTCGACGCTACTGGTACTGAGAGTCACTATTGATGAAATCGTAAAAAGCACCATATTTGTCACTCCCGCGAAGGCGGGAGTCCAGAACTATTTGAAATGACTGGATTCCCGCCTCGCGGGAATGACAGGACTAAAAGCACTGCAGTTTTGCAACAGCCTGTTAGGACGGTGGTGACTGTTTTTGTCTGGGTCATTTGGTCATTCGAATTTCGAATTTGTTTCGAATTTCGGCTTTCGTCTCCAGAGGAGCGAAATGGGTGCTTTGATGGCGGTATGCGCTGTTTGAGCCCATTAGGATACATTACATCAGCGCCCGCTGGGTTTTCCTTGATTGCTGCTGCCATTCAAACACCCCATTCATTTTCGAGAAATTTTGGCATGCGCTGATGTTAGGTATCCTTGGGGCGATTTCGTATACCGGCAGCAAATTATCCATTTCGCGGGGCCATGAATCCCGAAAGTTGAGTTATAAGGACTACGCTTCACGGAATATTTCTGCCAAGCCCGTTTCCTTAATTCTCCGCTCGATGTCCTGCCGGTCCGTGCTGTAGAGGTTTCGCTCTTTCATCCGCTCGAAAAAGACCGAGCCGGAGAAGGTAAACTTCTTGTCCAGCTCCCCGTGCTCCTGCATGCGGATGCGCACCTGGCTGACGGCGTCGCCGATCACCGTGGCCTCCGGAAGGATTCGCGGACCGCGGCCGGATAGATACCGGACCGCATTGCACCCGGCCAGGGCGCCGGTGCAGATGGCCTCGGTGTGGCCCACCAAAAGCCCGGCCTTTTCCCCGGCGCAAAACAGGTTGTCGAGCCCCTCCACCTTCAGGGCGTCGTCTCTGGGGCTCATCCCCACGTATCTGACCGAGTTGCCCAGGCCGCCGGCGTAGGGATCCTCGTAGCGGGCGTTTTCAAATCCCGGGATCTCCCGGAGCCGGTCCAGGGGAAAAAACGGACTCATCAGCTTGGCATGGCCGGTGTCGAGCAGTACGATGTTCTCCTCGAACTCGGAAAGCGCATATTGCTGGCAGGCCTTCAGGGCCAGCTTTCCCGACAGCCGGCAGCGATCGGGGATCGGCACCACGGCCACCCCTTTGGCGTCGAGGGTCCGGTGAAGCTCGTCGGAAAGCGACTCCTTGAGCAGCTTGCACGAACCGCTCACGGCCCCGGTCTGCCCGTTTTTTTTGCCGATCATCTCCGCCACCCCGGCCTTTGCCGCCACGCTCACCCGGCCGCCGAAGCTGTGGCAGCGCAGCACGCACATGGCGCAGCCGTTGCCGTAGCGGTTGCAATTGGCCGGCGGACCGGCGGTGCCCGTGGCTTCGACAAAGGCGCCGGCCTCCAGGCGAACTTCGGAACCGCCGCGCTTGGCGGTCAGGGCCCGGATTTTACCGCCGTCCATCTCCACATCCGTTACCCGGGTGGACATCGCAAGCTCCACCCCGCGGGCAAGGAGCAGGCGCCGGACCACGGGCTCCATGGTGGCCACGTTGTACAAAGACGCATGGGCGTGGCCGGGAAACTCGATGTCCTGGTGAAGATAGTTTCCGTCCACGGCGTCAAACAGGTCTCCGCCGCCCATGGCGATGAGCTCCTCGGTGGCGGTGTAGCGGCCGTTGTTTCGCATGATCCCGCCCACAAGCCCGGTGCCGAGCAGCATGTCGGTGCGCTCCACCAGCAGCACGTCGGCCCCCTGCTGTCTGGCCTGAAGCGCCGCCGCGCATCCCCCCCAGCCCCCTCCGATGACAATGATCTCCATGACGTCTCCCGTGCGGTTTGTCGTTGCAGAAAATTCCGGCAGCGCTGCACGATAAAATCGTTTCCGCGGAGCTATTGCCATTTCGCTGTCAGCCCCGCCGTTCCGTTCTCGAACGGGATTTGATCAAGGATGAAACTATTTTATATAATATTTTGATATTTTAAAACTTTTCTTGTTACTTTTCTTTGCTCGCCCAAAGAAAAGTAACCATCCGCCTTCGCTAAAAAGCTACGGCGGGACAAGAAAGAAAAGGCGCCCTGCGCCCCGCTTCTTCCTGCGCTTCTCGAAACGGGCGGGCCCTTCAAGAACT
>JAIPEL010000123.1 GCA_021737185.1 Desulfobacterales bacterium
GTTCGAAAGGGCCCCGGCCGGATCGAGAAGCGCAGGGAGAAGCGGGGCGCAGGGCGCCTTTTCTTTCTTGTCCCGCCGTAGCTTTTTAGCGAAGGCGGATGGTTACTTTTCTTTGGGCGAGCAAAGAAAAGTAACAAGAAAAATATCAAAATATTATATGAAAATAGTTTCATCCTTGATCAAACTGACCGCTTGGCGATCAGCGGCGGGGCTTATGTAAAACTTCATGTTCCCGGTCCGTCATTCCGGGCTTGACCCGGAATCCAGAATGAAGAACTATTTTATCCCCGCCCGACAGGCGATCAGCTCGCCCACGATGCTCACGGCGATTTCCGCGGGGCTTTCCGCACCGATGGAAAGCCCGATGGGACAATGCACCCGGGCCAGGTCGTCTTCTGCAACCCCTTCCTTTTTCAAGGCGGCGTAAATGGCGTCTCGCTTCTTTCGGCTGCCGATCATCCCGATGTACCCGGCGCCGGTGGACAGGACCTGGGAGAGGACCTCCTTGTCGTATCTGTGGCCGCGGGTAACGATCACCACGAAGGTGTCTGCATCGACGGCAAGCCCCGTCAGGGCCGCAGCGAAGTCCTCCGGCACCAGGATCTGATCGGCTCCGGGGAACCGGTCCCGGTTGGCGAAGGCTTTCCGGTCGTCTACCACCACCACCCGAAAGCCGACCTCGCCGGCCAGCCGGGCGGTGGGCATCGAGACGTGACCGGCGCCGAAGATCAGCACGGTCTTGGGCGCAATCGTCGGCTCCACCAGAAGCTGCACGTCGTCGGCGTCGATGACTTGGGAAACAGCGGAGACGGAGGGTGTCTTTGCCACGCGCTTCAACAGCGCGCTCGAAAGCGGCCAGCCGCCGGCCACCGCTTCATCGGCAAACACCACGCAATGATCGGTCTTTTCGATCCAAGACGCATTTGCCCTCATAATCGTCACCAGGGACCCGGCCTTTTTTTCCTCCATGGCGGACTTCCAGGCCGCGAACACGGCGGTCGCATCGTCTTCAGGCGCCAGGTAATCGACGAGCACCTCCATTTGTCCGCCGCAGATCATGTCCATGGCCGAGACATCGTCGCTGGTCAGGTCGAAAAACATCTTTTTCGGGCGGGCTTCTGCCAGGGACCGTCCGGCTTCTGCCAGCACGTCGGCTTCGAACTTTCCGCCCCCGATGGTCCCAACAAAACCGCCGTGCTCGTCCACCACCATCTTGCTGCCGGCAGTCCGCGGGGCCGAGCCGCTGCGCCTGAGAATCGTCGCCACCGCCGCGGGGCTACCGTTTTCAAGCAGGTCGCAAATCCGTTCGGCCAGCTCCTTCATGGTTATTGCTCCTCTTCCGGTTCGATACGGTCGGCCAGGAGGGTTCGGTAAACGTCGTCGGACTCGGTTTCCACGATGGTCTGAAGGCGTCGAAACTGCTTCATCAGGTCCCGGGCGAAGGCGGTGAGCCGGGACCCCTTGCCGTCTCGAACCACCAGGGTCTTGCCCAGCCGCTCTTCGGAAACGTGAACCCGGCACCATACCGCCCGGTAGCTCATTTTCAGCTCCCGGGCCGCCGCCTGCAAAGATCCCAGGCGGTCCACCGCATCCAGAACCCGATACCGGCCGAGACCGAAGACCATGCCGCCGCTGCCGTCTTCGATCCAGACCTTCGAGCGCAGATGAAACGGTTTTTTCATGTCAGTCATGATCCCTCTCTATTCAGGAACCCGGGTATGCGTTTGATACGGATCTGATGGTATCAGAGCCGAATTTCAAGGACAAATCGAATCGCTGCCGGTTGCCGGCCCGATCGTTTCGCCGGCCGGCAGGCGACTTTCGAAAACCAGCAGAGCCCAACTCCGGCGCAAAACCCTATGTTCCAAATTCGGGCGGGTCTGCGCCGATCCGCTCCCTGAGAACCGACGCCGCCTTCAGCGTTTCCTCGGCAACACGGCCGATTTTTTCCGCGCCCATGGACTCGGCAAATCCCACCACCCACATCGCCGTGGGAACCCCCCGGCGCCTTCCCAGCCCGACCGCCACGGCATTGACTCCGGACAGGTATTCGCCCCGGTCCACGGCGACCCCCGTCTGTCGGACCTGTTCGACTTCGGCCAGATAACGCTCCTCGTCGATGATGGACGCGGCGGTGAATTTCGGCAGGGACAGATTTCGAACCGTCTGCCGGGCGCCGGCCTCGTCCATCTGGGATAGAAACACCTTGCCCACGGCCCCTGCCAGCAACGGAATGGATGTTCCGGGAGAGGCGGAAATTTTCATCGACTTGTGGGCCTCGGCCGAAGCCATGATCAGGGTCCGGGCACGGTGCATCACTCCGAAAAAGACGGTTTCGTCGATCCGGTACCGGAGATCCTCCAAAACCGGCCGGGTTTTTTCGCCGAGAAAGAGATAGTTCCGGTTCTTGAACGCGAGCTCGACAACGGCGGGCCCCAACGACAGCCGCTTGCTGTCCGGATCCTGGTCCAGGGCGCCGGTGGCGATCAAGGCATGGACCAGCCCGTGGGTCGTGCTTTTGCTGAAACCGAGATCCCGGGCCAGTTCGCTCAGCCGCGGCGGCTGGGAAGCGACGGCAACGGCGTCGAGCAGTCGAAATGCGCGCTCCACGGCCGGGGCGCTGTAAACCCCCGCGGTCGAACTGTTCTTGTTCATGAGGCCACCTTTTCGTTCATCATAATGAACATAATTATAATACCCTTTATCGGAAACCGGTCGCCGGGTCAAGCATCCTGATTCGAAAAATAAGTTTACATCCACCTCTTTTTCTGATATCGGCGTTGATAAACAGACAACTGCCCTTCGCACCGCCGAACCGGCGGCGGCGAAGCGGGATGGGGAGAAAGTCGTTCAGCATGATGAATATTATTTGATAACCAAAGATAATGAAATCGTAAAAAATCCCCGAAACCTTCTGTCGCGCTTGCTTCATTCTTTATAAGTATTAAAAAATACTGGATTCCCGCCTGCGCGGGAATGACGGACAAAGAAAAATTCGGACTTTTTACGAAACCATCAAAGGTGCCCTGTGAAACGCGTTCCCGTCGAAGAGTCGGTCGGCATGGTTCTGTGCCACGACATCACCCGCATCGTTCCGGGCGAATCCAAAGGACCCGCATTTCAAAAAGGCCATGTGGTCCGGACAGAAGACGTTTCCGCGCTTCTCGATCTGGGCAAAAGAAGCCTGTACGTCCTGGACCTTGCCCCGGACGAACTTCACGAAAACGACGCCGCGCGGCGGATCGCATCCGCGGCCGCCGGCACGGGCCTGACCATGACCGAGCCGGTGGAGGGAAAGGTCAATCTTCTGGCCGACTTCTACGGCCTGCTGAAGATCGACGTCGCCGCCCTGCGCCGGATCAACGAGATCGAAGACGTCATCTTTTCCACGCTGCACACCGGCCAGGCGGTGAGGCGGAACCAGCCCGTGGCCGGGACCCGCATCATCCCTCTTGTGACCGGAAAAGAGAAGGTCGAGGCGGTCGAAGCCGTCTGCCGAAGCGATTTTCCCGTCGTGGAGGTCCGGCCGTTTGCCAGCCTCACCGTCGGGGTCGTGACCACCGGCAGCGAGGTCTACCACGGCCGAATCGAAGACCGCTTCGGTCCGGTCATCCAGGTCAAATTCGCCGAACTGGGAAGCCGGGTGCTCCGCCAGGAGTTCGTCTCAGACGACATCGACATGACGGTCAAAGCAATCCGCGGCCTGATCGACGACGGCGCCCAGATGATCGCGGTCACCGGCGGCATGTCGGTGGACCCCGACGACCAGACCCCGGCGGCCATCCGGGCGGCCGGCGCCGAGGTGGTCACCTACGGCGCCCCGGTGCTGCCCGGAGCCATGTTCATGCTGGCCTATATCGGAGAGGTGCCGGTCGTGGGGCTTCCCGGATGCGTGATGTACTATCGGGCCAGCATCTTCGACCTGGTGGTGCCCCGGCTTCTGGCCGGTGAAGCCGTGACCCGGCAGGACATCGCGGCCATGGGCCACGGGGGTTTTTGCCGTTCCTGCGCGGACTGCCGGTTTCCGAACTGTTCCTTCGGCAAATAACGGCGCTGCGCGCCGTTATCAGAAAACCGCTGCGCGGTTTTGTAAAAAAATAAAAGCAATGGCAACTGGTTCCCGGTTCCGCCAAAGAGGGATAGATTCTCTACTAGAATCCAAACCGTTCAACGCTGAAACCTGCTTGCCGCGGCGTAGCTCCGAAGGAGCGAAGCCGGGAACCCCGAACCTCTGAACCCGGAACCTTCAAACCTTTCTTCGGAGAAGAACCATGCTGCTACCCAAGTTCGATTTTCATGAACCGGCCTCGGTCGAGGAGGCCTGCCAGGTCATGGCCGAATTCAAGGAGAAGGCAAAACCGCTGGCCGGCGGCACCGACCTGATGGTCAACATGAAAAAGAAGATCGTCTCCCCGGAGCAGATCGTTTCTTTGGGCAGAATCGACACGCTCAAGGACCTGTCCCGGGAAAACGGCACCCTGAAGATCGGCGCCTGCTTCACGGTGGCGGACCTGGCCGTCTCCGAGACAGTCCAGAAACTGGTCAGTGCCCTGGGCTCAGGCGGCCGGGCACTGGGTTCGCCCCTGGTGCGCAACCTGGCAACCATCGGCGGCAACATCGGCTCGGCCCGGCCTGCCGCAGACCTGCCGCCCTCGTTGATGGCCTACGGCGCACGGCTTTCCATCGAAAGCAGCCGGGGCAGCCGCGAGCTCGACATTGAAAAATTTTTCAAGGGACCGGGAATGACGGCCCTGGCGCCCGACGAAGTGATCACGGCAATCCACGTAGACATCCCCGGCCCAGGCGCCGGGGCTGGATACATCAACATCGGCGTCCGCAGGGCCCAGGACTGCAACATCGTCAACGTGGCGTCGTTTCTGGCCCTGGACGAGAAGGACGGCGCCGTCAAAACCGCGCGGATCGTCATGGGGTCGGTGGGCCCCACGCCCATGAGGGCGCCCACCGCCGAAAAGGTCCTGGTCGGCAGCAGGCCGGACGCTTCCCTGTTTGCCGAGGCTGCGGCGGCGGCCGAGCAGGACTGCTCGCCGATCCTCGATTTCCGGGGCTCGGCCGAATACAGGCGCGCCATGGTCGGGGTGTTGACCCGGAGGACCCTGGAAATCGCTTTGAAGGAAGCTCAGCGGGGGTAGGGCAAACGAGGAAGAGCGTTGGAAATGCCTAAAATGCCTAAAATGAGCTATAATGCCTAAAATTATGGAATTCTGTCTGTTGGATAAAAAGACGGAGCGAAGCGACACCCGCAATTTTAGGCATTTTAGGCATTATAGCTCATTTTAGGCATTCACTACACAGTATATGAGGAGTCCAACAATGAAAAAGCTCATCACCCTGACTGTCAACGGCAAATCCCACGAAGTGGCCGTGGAGCCCAACGAAACCCTGACCGACACGCTCCGCTATCGGCTGGGGCTGACCGGAACCAAGAAGGGGTGCGAGGTGGGAGACTGCGGATCGTGCACCGTCGTCATGGACGGCAAACCGGTCAACTCGTGCCTGGTGCTGGCCATGCAGGCCGCTGGACGGACCATCGAAACCATCGAAGGCATGGAGACCGAAAAAGGCCTGCATCCGCTGCAGGAAGCGTTCGTGGAAAAGGGGGCCATCCAGTGCGGATTCTGCTCTCCGGGAATGATTCTTTCGGGCAAGAGCCTCCTTGAAAAAAATCCGAATCCGAGCGAGGCAGAAATCCGGGGCGCTATTTCCGGCAACCTGTGCCGCTGCACCGGATACCAGAAAATCGTCGAGGCAATCCAGTCGGTCAAATCCGAATAACCGCCAAGGAGATCCTTTCATGAGCCGATTCAACGTAATCAACTCCCGCGCCCGCCGCATCGACACCCCGGACAAGGCCACCGGACGAGCGGTGTTCATCGACGACATGAGCCTTCCGGGGATGCTCTACGGCGCGCTGGTGCAAAGCCCGGTCGCTCACGCGCGGATCGTGGGCATCGACGCTTCCGCCGCGGCAAAGCTGCCGGGTGTCAAAGACATCGTCACGGCCAAAGAAGCCGGCATGATCAAATACGGGGTCAGTCCGGCCCGGTATGATGAAACCTTGTTCTGCCACGACAAGGTTCGCTACGTCGGAGACGAAATCGCGGCCGTGGCGGCCGTGGACCGGGAAATCGCCCAAGAGGCGGTCTCTTTGATCAAGGTCGAATACGAGGAGCTGCCGGCGGTGTTCACCGTCGAAGAGGCGATGGCCGCAGGCGCCCCCCAGCTCCACGACGAATACCCGGGAAACGTCTGCGCCGAGGTCCACCAGGAGTTCGGAGACGTGGAGAAGGCCTTTGCCGAGTGCGACCTGATTCGGACCACGACCTTCAAGAACAAGCGGCAGGATGCGGCCTTCATCGAGCCGATGGGATGCATCGCCGCCTACGATCTTTCCGGCAGGCTGACCCTGTACAGCTCCACCCAGGTCCCACATTATGTCCAGCGGACCGTGGCCATGGTTCTGGGGCTCGACGTGGGTCGGGTGCGGGTCGTCAAGCCTTATGTCGGGGGCGGCTTCGGCATCAAGGCCGCGGCCAATTCCGGCGAGATGGCAGCCTCCCTGCTCTCCAAGCGCACCGGCCGGCCCGTGAAGCTGACCTACTCCCGGGAGCAGGTGTTCATGTTCGGCCGCGCGCGCCACGGGTTCGCCCACACCATGACCACCGGCGTGAAAAAAGACGGCACCTTGATGGCCCTGAAGCACGAGTGCTATCTCGACGGCGGCGCGTATTCAAGCTTCGGGATCGCCACGGTCTATTATGCCGGCTCCCTGCTCGGGGGGCCGTACCGCCTCCCCAATATGAAATACGACGGCTTCCGGGTTTACAACAACAAGCCGGCCTGCGGCGCCCAGCGGGGCCACGGCGGCGTGGCGGCCCGCGCGGCCTGGGAGCAGCAGCTCGACATGATCGCCGAGGAGCTTTCCATCGATCCGGTCGATCTGCGGCTGAAAAACATGATGCAGGCCGGAGACACCACCTGCAACGACCTGAACATGAGCAGCCTCGGGATGGAAGAGTGCATCGAGGCGGTCAAGGACGGATCGGGATGGACTTCCAAGAAGGGCAAGCTGCCCAAGGGAAAGGGCATCGGCATGGCCTGCGGCTTTTTCGTCTCCGGCGCCGGCTACCCGATCTACCGATCCGACACCTACCACGGCACCGTGGTGATCAAGCTCACCGAAGACGGAGGCACCGCCCTGGTCTACACGGCCTCGGCCGAAATCGGACAGGGCTCGGACACCACCTTTGCCATGATCGCCGCAGAAGCGCTGGGGGTGCCCCTGTCGTCGGTGCGCCTCGCCTCCGGCGACACGGATATGGGCGTCGACCTGGGCGCCTACTCCAGCCGTCAGACCCTTATGACCGGCCACGCCGTCAAAGAGGCCGCCGAAGACGTCAAGGCACAGGTCCTGGATGTGATGGCAGACGAGCTCGATGTCCCGGCGGACAAGATGGACATCAAGGACGGCAAAATCGTTTTCACCGCCGGAGACGTCGACATTTCCGCGCTTCGCACCCGCTACATCAAGGAACACCGCGGCTGGATCGACAACATCGAAGAAGGCCCCCTCACCTTCAAGGAAGCCTCTCGGATCGCCTACCTGGCCAGGGGCTCCATCGTGGGCACCGGCAAATACAAGCCGCCTGAACTGGGCGGCAAGTTCAAGGGCGCCGCGGTGGGCACCTCGCCGGCCTACGGATGCTCGGCCCAGGTGGTGGAAGTGGAAGTCGACATGGAAACCGGCCACATCAAAATAGAAAAGATGACCGACGCCCACGACTGCGGCCTGGCCATCAACAAGACGTCCGTGGAAGGCCAGATGCATGGGTCGCTTTCCATGGGACTGGGAGAGGCCCTCTACGAGGAGGTCAAGTTCGATGAAAAAGGGCGGGTCATCAACTCGGACCTGGCCGAGTACAAGATCCCCACGTCCCTGGACATGCCCAACGTCGATACGATCATCGTGGAAAGCGACGAGCCCAACGGCCCCTTCGGGGCAAAGGAGGTGGGCGAAGGAGCGATCATGCCGACCATCCCGGCCATTTTGAACGCCGTCTACGACGCGACCGGGGTGCGGATTTTCGAGCTTCCCCTGACTCCGGAACGAGTCTACATGGCGCTGAAAAAGGCGAAAAAGAAGAATGCCTAAAATGAGCTGAAATGAGCTAAAATGCCTAAAATTGAAAAATCACCCACCGCAAGGTAGCTGCAGAAACTGCCCTGTAATAAGCAGTCAGCAGGCGGAGAGCATGCTTTCTGCCCGCTGCCTGCTTCATGCTGGATGCTCATCCAGCATCCAGGATCGAGGATCCAGGATCGTTATTTACTGCCATGCTCTCCCAGGAACAACAACAGCGCTATTCGAGACAGATTCTGCTTCCCGAAATCGGTGAATCCGGTCAGGAGAAACTGGGGGCAAGCCGCGTTCTGATTGCCGGGCTGGGAGGCCTCGGGTCTCTCTCGTCCCTGTACATGTCCGGCGCGGGTGTCGGCACCCTGCGCATCGTGGACAATGACGTCGTTTCCCTGTCGGATCTGAACCGGCAGATCCTCTACACCGAGGCCGACATCGGCAGGATCAAGACCGGGGCTGCTGCAGAACGGCTCAGCGCTTTCAACGGATCGTGCCGCCTCGAGCCGTTTCAGGTCGACATTTGCGAGATGGCCGACAAACTGCTCGAGGGCTGCGATCTGGTGATCGACGCCACCGACAACGTGGCCGCCCGCCGGGCCCTGAACCGCGCCGCCGTTGGATCTGGCGTCCCCATGGTCCACGGCGGCATCGACGGTTTTTCCGGGACGGTGACCGTCATTGTGCCGGGGAAAAGCGCCTGCTTCGAATGCCTGTTTCCGGACCGGGGGATCGCCCCCGGCCCCCGCGACATCCCGGCGGTGGGCCCGGTGGTGGGGATCGTGGCATCCGTTCAGAGCACAGAGGCCCTGAAGCTGCTGCTGACCGTCGGGGCCCCGATGTCCGACCAAATATTGATGATCAAAGCCGCCGCCGGAGAGTTCCACACCGTCCGGACCCGGCGAAATCCCAACTGCGCCCTGTGCGCCTCGCTATATAGGGATTGTCATATTTCCGTTCCGTGATAGAGCTTGATATGCACTGGCGCCCCGCGAACTCAAGGTCATAGATCGGCTATTTGACAATCCCTATTTTGACAAGCGCCCTAAGGGTCCCATGAAAGATTCCATCCAAATCATCGTCAACGGCATGGCCGAAACAGTTCCGGCAGACAGCCTCATCGACGACCTGGTCAAGCGGTTCGGGGAAAAAGACCCCCATCTGATCGTGGAGCACAACGGCCGCTTCGTCTTCTCCCAGGAGTATCGCACCCGCAGGGTTTCCTCCGGCGACAGGCTCGAGTTCATCAACCCGAATTTCGGAGGATAAAAAAAGCGCCGAGGAGAAGGCATTCTCTCCCCGGCGCTTTTTTTCTCGACATCACATCCGGTGGGACTACTCCATGACCACCAGCACGACACAGCGGTTTTCCGCCCGACCTTCGGGGATGCTGTTGTTGGCCAACGGTTTTTCCTCGCCGTAGGAGATGACGCTCATACGGGTAACGGGAACGCCGCAATTCATATGCAGGTAGCGTTTCACCGTATCGGCCCGCCGTTTTCCCAGGGCGAGATTGTATTTCTCCGGGCCGGCGCTGTCGGTATGGCCCTGGATTTCGATGAACACGTTTTTGTCCTCGGCCTTGAGCCGGGCGGCAAAGTCATCCAGTGCCGCCTCTGCTTCCGGGGAAAGGCCCGTTTTATCGAAGCCGAATTTTACGGTGCTGTCGAGCCTGATCTCGTACAGGAACCGGCCTTTTGCAAGGCTGCCGGCTTCCTGGGCGCGGGACAATGCCTCTTTTGCCGTGTCGGACAGCCGTTCGAGCTTCTCGGTCTGGACGGCATCGGATTGTTTCAGGCCGACGACCTCCTCCTGCAGTGCGCCTACATTGGCTTCAAGCACGCCGATTCTGGTCTCTGTGGCGCTCATCTGCTCGTCGACAAATTGCTGGCTTGCGCACCCGCTCATGCCCAAGACAACGGCTCCTGCCACCAAAAAGCCCCTGAAAACGGTTTTCATTTATGAATCCTCCTTGCTCGAGTCCAGCTTTTGCCGAAATGCGCACTCGCATCCCGGGGCACCTTGCTTTAGCCCCATCAGGCGTCAAGCAGGAGCTTTGCCCGGCGCTATCGGCCGCCCGTCGATCCCCTTCCGGAAATGCTTCGCCCTGCAAGCGGATTGTACAGCTTGGTGATGGCAAATTTCATGACGTCCAGGGACTTCATCTCGAGAATAATCCCCAGCAGGGTTTTGCTCGCCTCTTCCGGAAGCACGCAGGCATTGTTTGCGTCAAATTCCAACCCCGGAAAACCCTTGACCAACTTTTTCTGATCCTTTTTAGTCATCCCGACCTGAAACGCTTTTTTCCCGTCGATCTCCTGGACCTGATCGGCCAGCCCCGCCTCTTCGACCTTTTTGAGATCCTCGTTTTCCAGAAACAGATTGATGTAAGCATCCGCCATCATACCCTCCTTTGTTCCAATGAAGATTGAAATCCCCTTCCACTAAAAACACCGCTTCAGCCAGTGCACCCTACCTCTAGAGCCGCGGCCTGTCAATTGCCAAGCCGCCGCAATCCGGGCCGGAGCCGGAAAGAATCTGTTTTCAGGACCATCGGTCTGGACTCGGGCACCGGATGCGCCGGCCACCTTTCCGATTGAACAGGACCATCCCGGAAAAAATCAGGGCCATCCCTGCCAAATGGTACATCCGCAGGGTTTCGCCGAGCCATACCACGGCCATTCCCGAAGCGAATACCGGAATCAGGTTGATGAACAGTCCTCCCCGATTGGGGCCGATCAGGTCGATGCCCCGGTTCCAGCAGAAATACGCGACAATCGAGGGAAACAGGGCGACGTACATGATGCTCAAAACGGCGTCCTCGCCAAGGGAAAATCCGCCCCGAACGGCAAGCTCTGCGATGTAGAGGGGAAACAGGCCCGCGACACCGATGCCGAAGGAAAAAACCAAAAAACTCAGGGGATGGATCGGCGGTCTTTTTCTCAAAAAGGCCGAATACAGCGCATAGAGCACCACGGCCGCTCCGATGATGAGATCGCCGCGGACAAAGGACATGCGAAACAGAGTGGACAAATCGCCCCGGAGGATGACAACCAAGGCCCCGAGCATGCAGCAGCCGACGCCCAGGATCTGCAGCCTTCCGATTTTTTCCCGGAACACGGCAAGGGAAATAAGGATCACCAGGGCCGGCATCGCGGTCTGGACCAGAGAGCCGTTGATGGCCGTGGTGGTGTGAACCCCGGTGTATAACAGGGTGTTGAAGCCGGTGATGCCGGTCAGGCCTAAGAAAACCATGATCTTCCAGTGCTGAAGGACTTGGTCCAGGTCGGCTGCCGCACGATTCCAGCCGAAGGGAAGCAGGATGAGAAAAGCGATCGTCCAGCGCCAGAAAGCAAAGCCCACCGGCGGGATCAATTCGACGACCC
>JAIPEL010000124.1 GCA_021737185.1 Desulfobacterales bacterium
CCGAGGCCGGCGGCAATAACCGACCTGCCCCCGCCTTGGGTTTTGGAGGTTGGAGGGCCACGCTCCGTCGTGGCCGGTATTGGGTCATTGCTGGCAACACGGACGCGACAGAGCGCGTCCCTCCACCGTCAGGGGCTTCAACATAAGTTTCATATTTGATCAATCTGGACGCCCCAGCGGCCAGCTGCGGCGCTCGTATGAAACTTCATTCGGTTTCATATCAAATCCCCCCAAATCCCCCTTTTCCAAAGGGGGACTTCGAGGCTTTCGCCTTTGGCAAATCCGAACAAATTCCCGAAGCGCTCCCCCCTTTGAAAAAAGGGGGGATGGGGGGATTTTTCTCGGCTGTAGCAACCGAAAAGATCACACGAAACCGGAGCTTCATCTTTGATCAAATCCCGTTCGCGAACGGGACGGCGGGGCTATCATCCGGGTTCGATCCATGAAGCTCCAGGAGGCTCTGGGGGAGCGGATTATGAGGCGGCTGCCGCCGGTGTAATCCGTCGGGCCTTTGAATTTCCTGCCGCTTCAAGCGATGATCATCTCTAACCCGCCAATATCTTGACAAAAAGCCCCAGATCTGAAAGCGTTATTTCGTCCAGCAGGCCAAAAATTGCCTGAAAATTTGTTTGAAATCAACACTCCTCCTGGCAAGGAATTTTAGCTAAAGAAAAATCTTTGATTGACAACGGCGGGATTTCGTGGAGAAAAAAATAACGAAAAGCTACCAAAAATGACAGTCAGAAAGACCGGCATTCCTATAGCTGATTCAAGACGAATTCTCCAGGAGACGGGGTATGCTGTTTCCGGTTTCAGGAATAGAGGTCAATCCGGTCGTCCCTTTCGGCGTGGCATTCGTTGTTTCGTTTTTCACGTCCATGGGCGGGGTGTCCGGGGCGTTCATGCTGCTGCCGTTTCAGGTCAGCATTTTGGGCTACACCGCGCCATCGGTCAGCGGAACCAACCAGGTGTTCAACATCGTTGCGATCCCAAGCGGGGTGTATCGCTACATCCGGGAAAAGCGGATGCTGTGGCCCCTGACATGGGCGGTGATCATCGGCACCCTGCCGGGGGTCTTCATCGGCGCATGGGTCCGGGTCAAATATCTGCCAGACCCTCGGAACTTCAAACTGTTCGCGGGATGGGTGCTCTGCTATATCGGATTCCGACTCCTGGCGGATGTAATCAAGAACAAGGGAAAGAAAAAGGATCCCAAAGCGATTCAAGCGGCGGGGAGCCGGCACACTGTCAGGATCATCGAATCGACCCTGCGCCAGGTGCGATTCGACTATGACGGGGAAATCTATCGATTCTCCCCTCCGGTCGTTTATGCGATCTGCATTCTCGTGGGGATCGTCGGCGGCATCTACGGGATTGGCGGCGGGGCGATCGTAGCCCCCTTTTTCGTCGCCATCGTCGGGTTGCCGGTCTATACCGTGGCCGGAGCGGCTCTGATGGGCACGTTCATCACCTCTGTTGCCGGCGTCGCCTTCTACCAATACCTTTCGTTGATCTACACGGACATGGCAGTCGCACCGGACTGGCTGCTTGGCATTCTGTTCGGCTTCGGTGGATTTTTCGGAATGTATCTCGGAGCCCGGACCCAGAAGTTTGTTCCCGCCCGGCTTATCAAGGGCATTCTCTGCGGCTGCGTGCTTTTCGTGGCAATCCGCTACATCGTCGGCTACTTTTGATTCACCTCCAACCGATACTTCGATTATACGCGAAAGCGGTCGGATCGAGCCCGGATATACGGAGACTCGAACTCCGGTTTTCCCGCTTGAAAAGCGGGACGTCCTAAACCGCCCAAACAAAAAAAACCACTCGGGCGCAGGGTGGCTCCCCGTCTCGCTGGTGGTCCGACGAAAACTCGTAGGTTGGGCTGAGAGCAGCGAAGCCCTACAATCCGTTGCCCGGCAAAAAACAAATGCGAGTCTTCAAAAACGGTGGAAAGCGCCTGTTTTTTAAAAAAGAAGGCCTGAGGTCTGATCGAGAAGACAGGCTGGATATAGGGGATGGCGAATTTTGGGTATGAGACTGTTGGGCTTCACAAGTTCAGCCCAACCTATGTGCTTACCTCCAAAAAGGCTAATTTTCCAATTGGAGAAATGATCTCCCCGTGATGGCTGATAGAATGCAGAAGGCACAGCCCTCTTGACAATCTGATCTGGTCTGGTCAGACTATGTGCAAAGACCGGAGGCAAAACAATGCAGATTACCAATATTTCGGAAGCCAAGGCCCAATTGTCGTCCCTCATCGAAAAGGTGCTGGCCGGAGAAGAGGTCATTATCGGAAAGGCAGGCAAACCTGTCGCCAAACTCGTCCGCTACAACAAACCGCAAGCGGCCCGCAAACCCGGTGCCCTGAAAGGGAAAATAATAATCGCCGATGACTTCGACAAACTTCCACCGGACATCGCCGAGGCGTTTGGATTGGATCCGAAATGAACCTGACCCTGGACACCCATGCGCTTTTGTGGTGGTTGGACGACAGCCCGGCTTTGAGTCAAGGCGCACGCACCGCCATAATGGACGACCGCAACATCGTGATTGTCAGTGCGGCCGTGGTCTGGGAAATTCGAATCAAACAGGCCCTCGGCAAACTCGACATCGACTCATCGTTTCTTGAAATCATCAGGAGTCAGGGTTTTGAACTGCTGTCAATCACTGCCGATCATGCCTATGCCGTGGGCGATCTTCCCATGCACCACCGCGATCCGTTCGACCGCATGATAATCGCTCAAGCCCGGTTGGAGGGATTGACAGTGGTGACGCGGGATCCGCTGTTTACGAAATACGAGGTTCCGGTCATTTCTTGAGAAGGGCAAATCCGCGTTGAAGATAAAATATTTTTCAGACTCCGATACTGCCCGCATTGAATTTACGGATAAAGAGGTGGATGAAACCCATGAAATCAATGAAAACATCTACATCGATCTGGACGCAACCGGAAACCTCGTGAGCCTGACCATCGAACACGCCAAGGCCAATTCGGACCTCTGGGAATTTTCTTACCAGGAAATGTCCCGCCAGAGGGCATGATTGCCTCTTTATTGGGGCAGGACCAGCCCTGCACCTGGAGTGGAGCCGGAATTAAAGATTCAGGACCGAAAGGTGTAATATGTTCGATCTAGTGGCAAAAAACCTGGATTCCGGATCTCGCTCCGCTTGTCCGGAATGACGGCGGAGGGATACGATAGAGGGATGTGGATTCAGCGGTCTGCCTAATCATTCAAAAACAATGCGGGATTGGGTGGGTTTCCAAGCCCGCTTTGTTTTTGAATGATTGGTGGTCCCACGGAGACTCGAACTCCGGTTTCCGGCGTGAGAGGCCGGCGTCCTAGACCGCTAGACGATGGGACCGACGGCGGCACATATATAGGATGCGGTGGCGGTTGTCAAATGAATTTGGGGCGCTGCGCGGCCGAAGGCCGCCTACGCCTCTTTCCTTCCCCGCCACCGGCCGAAGATCAGGTAGACGATGAAGCCCAGAAACGGGACCGAGGCCACGAACATCCAGACCAGCTTCTGGTTGAAGGTGGGAAACTCCCGGCCGGCGGCATCGACGACGGCCCAGAGGGTGACGGCCAGAAACGGCATGCAGACGGTGACGAAGACGATGGCGGTGGTGATGTTTTCGATGAGCATGTCAGTTGGCCAGTTTAGCCAGTTTAGCCGGTTTGCCAGTTAATGGCGGTTGGCTCCGCTGGGAAGCTGGGAGGCTGGGAAGCCAGGAGGCTAAAAACAGAAACCAAACTTCAGTATCCAAAAATACGGTTTTCCTGCGCTTAGCATACCAGCGTCCAAGCCTCCCAGCGGGGCGCCGAGCGCCCCTTAGCCGTTAAGCTTGTCTGCGATGGCCAGGATCGCTTCCACGTAGTAGTCGCTGTGGTTGTAGCGGTAGATGACCTTGGCGCGTTGGCTGCGGTTCATGGACGGCCTCCAGCCGTTTTTCTTCAAATACTTTGCCACGCTGGCGATGGCGTCCTCGTGGTCGAGCAAGTTCACCTTGCCGTCGTCGTTTCCGTCCGCCGCGTAGTCCAGGACGCTGGTGGGCATGAACTGTACGATGCCGAAGGCGCCGGCATAGGAGCCCATGACCGCGACCGGGTCCAGGTCCTCCCGGGCGGCGTAGGTCAGAAACGCCTTGAGCTCCCGGTAGGCCCAGCCGGACTTGTCCTTGGCCCAGGCGTCGAACCGGTCCCGGCTCAACTGCGGGGTCTTTTCCATCTCCGTCCAGGCCGCGTCCCGCACCCATTCTTCGCGTAATGCCGCCAGGCTCGACAGGATGTTCAAGGTGGGCCGTTTTCCCACGTAGGTCCCCAGGCGGGTTTCCACCAGCAAAATGGCGGTGACCACTTCCCGGTCCACGCCGTACTTTTTTTCAGCCCGGGAAAGCGCCGCGGCGTGCGCCTCCAAGTAGGCGCGGGCCTTTTGGATCGACGCCGCGTCGGTGAACTGACCGTAGTCCAGGCTCGCTTCCCGGTGCCGGAAATAACTCACGGCGCTTCTAAGATCGAAGGCCACCGTGTTTCGGCCGTAAATGTCCTCGATCCAGCCGGCCTCGAAGCCGTCCCGGGAAAGTTGCGCCTGCAGCCCATCGAAGCGGGCTTCGGCCAGGGCATCGCCGGTGAAGATGAGCAGCGCCAGGGCCAGGGGAAAGCATCGTCCGATGATCGTTCGCAGGTTCATGGGAAAGGAGGTTCCGGGTTCGGGGTTCAAGGGTCAGGGTTCGGGGTTCCGATGCCGGGATTTGTCCCGATCTTTTGACGATGCCGGCGTAAAACAGCCGGAATGAATCTCCCTGCAGCCCCGCCAAAGCGGGATTTCCGCTTCGCTCCAACAGGCAACAGGGAATCATCAAGTTGAAAGCGTGAAATTGGCATGGTATGAACGGCGGTGTCAAACGAAATCCGCTGCGCGTATTTCGTAGAAAGCGCTTTGCGCATTTTAATTCTGGCGCTGCGCACCCGAATTAAAAATTGAGAAACCCTTTGCAGGGCGGCTTGGTCCACATCGGTGATCGGTCAGAGACTAGGCCCGGAAAGCGGTATCGGTGACGCCGGAACGATGAAAAGCAATCCGATCCTCCCGACTCCCGGCTCCTTTTTTGTCATAGCGCCTCCCCGCCTCCAAGTCTCCCAGCTCTTGTCCGGCGACCTGTCCGGCGACCTGTCCGGCGAAGCCGAAGACGAAGCGGGAAGCCGAAGGCGAAGCGGGAAGCCGAAGAGCGAAGACGGATCCCAGCAACTCATCAAGGCCTGAAGATTGAGCGGAAAAGCCCCGAAAACAATATACACCTGCCAGAGCTGCGGGTACCAGTCGGCCAAGTGGATGGGCAGGTGCCCGGACTGCGGCAAGTGGGACAGCCTGCTGGAAGAGACCCTGTCTTCTGCGTCTTCTGCCGCGGCAAGAGGCGCGATTTCCGCGGACAAATCCACGCCGGTGCCCATCGACGCGGTGGAGGCCGACGACGAGGAGCGCCGGCTGACCGGCATCGCCGAACTCGACCGGGTGCTGGGCGGCGGCCTGGTGGCCGGCACCATGATCCTGATCGGCGGCGATCCGGGGATCGGCAAATCGACCCTGATGCTCCAGGCCCTTTCCGGGCTTGCCGAAGATGGCCGGACCGCGCTGTACGTATCGGGCGAAGAATCGGTGCGCCAGCTCCGGATCCGCAGCCGACGGCTTTCGGCCATGGCCTCCTCGCTGTACGCGGTTTCGGAGGTGGACGTCTCTGAGATTCTGGCCATGGTCGACCGGCTCAAACCGGACGTGCTCGTCGTCGACTCGATCCAGACCATGTTCCATCCTGAGCTCACCTCGGCGCCGGGCAGCGTCAGCCAGGTGCGGGAGTCGGCCATGCGGCTCATGCTCATGGCCAAGCGATCGGGCATCCCCACCTTCCTGGTGGGCCACGTGACCAAGGAGGGCGCCATCGCCGGCCCCCGCCTGCTGGAGCACATGGTGGACACGGTCCTTTATTTCGAGGGCGAGCGCAGCCACGTGTACCGGATCCTGCGCGCCGTCAAGAACCGCTTCGGGTCCACCAACGAAATCGGCGTCTTCGAGATGAAGGACACCGGCCTGGCCGAGGTGGCCAACCCCTCTGCCGCGTTTCTTTCCGAGCGGTCCGCCGGGACGCCGGGGTCGGTGGTGATTCCTTCCATGGAGGGCACCCGGCCGATCCTGGTGGAGATCCAGGCCCTGGCCAGCAGCACGAGCTTCGGCACGCCCCGCCGGACGATCCTGGGACTGGACGGCAACCGCGTTGCCCTGCTGGTGGCGGTCATGGAAAAAAAGCTCGGCATGCACCTGCTGGGCCATGACATCTTCATGAACGTGGCCGGTGGCGTCAAGGTAGACGAACCGGCCGTGGACCTGGGCATCGTCACGGCCGTGGCCTCCAGCTTCCTGGACCGGCCGGTGGCCGAGGGGACCGTGGTCTTCGGCGAAGTCGGACTCACCGGCGAGATCCGGGCCGTGGGCCAGGTGGAAACCCGGGTCGCCGAAGCCCGCAAGCTCGGCTTCAAGCGGTGCGTCGTCCCGGAAAGCAATCTGAAGCGGCTGCCGGCCATGGACGGCATCGAGCGGATCGGGGTGCGTACCGTGGAAGAGGCGGTGGAAAGCCTATTTGACTGACAGAGGGCGGAAACTGCCAGAGGTCAGAGGTCCGAAGCTGCCCGATGTCTGATGTCAGAGGTCGGATGTCTGAAAGGCAAAAAGGACTGAGGACCCGTCTTCGCCTTCGGCTACGCCGCGGCAGGCTGAGAACTGAGTGACTGCAAAAACTGGGCGGGGTCCGGAACTGCCGGATATCAGAAAAGACCCGATGTCAGAGATCCTAAGTCAGAGGTCGGGGGCAGAGGTCAGAAACTGCAAAGGACAAAGTCCTTGCTCGTGTGAAACTACCCCAAAATGGCATGGTTCATATATGATCAAGCTGGTCGCCTCAGCGACCAGCGGCGGGGCTCGCATGAAACTTAGCCATACTCAGTCCGTCATTCCGGGCTTGACAAGCCTGCCCCGGACCCCGATCCGGGGGAATCCAGCCTCGCCGTCTCGTTCTCGATCGGGATTTGATCAAAAAGGAAACCATTTTTATATAATACTTTGATATTTTAATCTTTATCTCCCTACTTTTCTTTGCTCGCCCAAAGAAAAGTAGCAAAAGAAAAGGCGCCCTGCGCCCCGCTTCTTCCTGCGCGTCGCAGAAACGGGCGGGCCCTTCAAGAACTCGGCCCCCAAAGAGCGGGGGCCTCAGACAGCTTGAAGGGCTGGCCCGCCCGTTTCTGCGATGCTCGGCGCGGGACGATGGGCTCCCCCGAGGGCATTCAATGGCCTATCTTTGGGGATAGTTTCATATGAGTCTTTTCCTGGATCCCGGCTCTCCGCTTCGCTTCCGTTTTCGCTCTTCGAGCTACGCCGGACAAGTCGGCCGGGATGACGGGCGGGGAAGTTTCACCCTTGATCAAACTGACCGGCCCGGTGGTCAGCGGCGGGGCTTATGTGAAACTTCGACCGAGGCCGGCGGCAATAACCGACCTGCCCCCGCCTTGGGTTTTGGAAGTTGGAGGGCCACGCTCCGTCGTGGCCGGCATTTGTGCATCACCGGCAACACGGACGCGACAGAGCGCGTCCCTCCACCGTCAGGGGCTTCGACATAAGTTTCATGCTTGATTAAATCCCGTTCGAGAACGGGACTCCGTGGCTGACATCTGACCTCGGACATCGGACATCTGTCTTTTCAAGCGGGCGGTTCGATTGTTTCGCTTTTGGATTTTATATATATTATTAATACGTTGAAGCGGAGAAGCCGCTTCCAATAAATGCGCGAAACGGATTTATATGGGAAAGAAAAAGGGGGTCAAAAATCCCTGGGCCGACCACTTGACCCGGAAGGCGAAAAAGGAGAAGTATCCGGCCCGGTCGGTGTACAAGCTGGAAGAAATCCAGGAAAAGCACCGGCTGATCCGCCCCGGGGACCGGGTCCTGGACCTGGGCTGCGCGCCGGGCTCCTGGCTGCTGTATGCGGCCAAAAAGGCCGGCCGGGCCGGACAGGTGACGGGCGTGGACAAAAAGAAGGTCACGGTGAACCTGCCGGAAAACGCCCGGGCCCTGACCGGAGACGCCCTGGAGCCGGATTCTCCGGTATTTGCGCAGATCGAAGGGTGTTTCGACGTGGTGCTCAGCGACATGGCCCCGGCCACCACCGGCCGAAAGGAGGTCGACGCCGCCCGGTCTTACGCGCTTTGCATGGCGGCGCTGGCCGTGGCCCGCGGCCGGCTGCGGGCCGAAGGCCGGTTCTGCTGCAAGATCTTTACCGGGGAGGATTTTACCCAGTTCATCGACAGCGTCAAAACCGCTTTTGCCGATGTGACCATCTACAAACCGAAAAGCAGCCGAAAGGCGAGCAAGGAAATCTACATCATCGCCAAGGGAAGAAAAAAGGAGGAAGACGACAATGTCGGGGCACAGCAAATGGTCGACGATCAGGCATAAAAAAGGCGCCGCCGACGCCAAGCGGGGCAAGATCTTTACCAAGCTGATCAAGGAAATCACGGTGGCCGCCCGAATGGGGGGCGGCGACATCAACGCCAACCCGCGCCTTCGGACGGCGGTGGCCGCCGCCAAGGCCGAGAACATGCCCAAGGACAACATCGAGCGGGCCATCAAGAAAGGAACCGGAGAGCTGGAGGGGGTCAACTACGAAGAAAGCGTGTACGAAGGATACGGCCCCGGGGGCGCCGCGGTCCTGGTCGAGTCTCTCACGGACAACAAGAACCGGGCCGTGTCGGAGATCCGGCACATCTTTTCCAAAAACGGCGGGAACCTGGGCGAAACCGGCTGCGTGTCCTGGATGTTCAAGAAAAAGGGCTACTTCGTCGTGGAAAAGTCCGCGGTGGACGAGGAAAAACTCATGGAGGCCGCCCTGGAGGCCGGCGCAGAAGACGTGCGGGAAGACGAAAGCAACTTCGAGGTGATCACCGACCCGGAAGACTTCGAAGCCGTCAAGGAGGCACTGGAAGCGGCAAAGATTCCGTTCGAAGACGCCGAGGTCACCAAGATTCCGGAAACCTTCGCCAGCATGGAAGGCAAGCAGGCCGAGCAGATGTACCGGCTCATGGAAATGCTCGACGACTGCGAAGACGTCCAGAAAGTCTACACGAACGCGGACATTCCCGAAGACGTGGTCGAGGCGATGGGTTAGGGGGTTTGGGGTTCAGGGTTCTGGGTTCAGGGTTCTGGGTTCTGGGTTCAGGGGTTCTGGGTTCGGGGGTTCTGGGTTCGGGGGTTCTGGGTTCGGGGTTCAGGAGTTCTAGTTTCAGAGGCTCAAGAGGCGATCGAATGGATGTTTTTTAACCTCTGAACCCTGGAACCTTTGAACCTTCCAACCTCTGAACCCCTGAACCTCTGAACACCCTACCCCGCCAGATCCAGCATCCGCTTCACCGCCCGATAGGCCGGGACGCGGATTTCTTCCGGCACTTTCACCTCGCCGCTCATCTGCTCCAGGCTGCGGACGACGTCTTCTTCGGTGATCTTTTTCATGTCGGTGCAGAACATTTTCTCGGAGGCGGGGTAAAACCGCTTTTCCGGGTTTTCCTTGGCCATCGGATACAGGAGGCCGACCTCTGTGCCGATGATGAAGGCTTCTACGTCGGAAGTTCGGGCATGGCGCAGCATCCCAGAGGTGCTGGCCACGACGTCGGCTTCGGCGAGGACTTCGGGTCGGCATTCCGGGTGGGCCATGAAGACCGCCTCCGGATGGGCGGCCCGGGCCCGGCGGACATCGTCCACGGTGAGACCATCATGATAGGGGCAAAACCCCTGCCAGACGTGAACCTTTTTCCCGGCGCCGGCCGCGGCCCAGTGGGCCAGGTTCCGGTCCGGCACCATGAGGATCTCTTCTTCTTCCAGGCTCTGGAGCACCGCCACCGCGTTGGCCGAGGTGCAGCATATGGTCGAAAGCGCCTTTACCTCGGCGGTGGAGTTGACGTAGGCGACCACCGGCATGGGGGGAAGCTGGGCCTTTTTCGCCGACAGCGCTTCGGCGGTGACCATGTCGGCCATGGGACAGCCGGCGTCGCCCCGGGCAAGCAGCACGGTCTTTTCCGGCGAGAGGATCGACGCGGTTTCCGCCATGAACCGGACGCCGCAAAAAACAATGACCTCGGCGCCGGTCTTTGCCGCGCGGATGCTCAGCTCCAGGGAGTCTCCGCACAGGTCGGCCAGGTCCTGTATTTTCGGCGGCTGGTAGTTGTGGGCCAGGATAATCGCGTTTCGTTCCTTTTTCAGCTTTTCGATCTTTTCTTTCATTTCCTAGACCTCGGATGAATCTTCCCCTGGCTGTATTCTTAGGGCCTTTTGTGCCAATTGGGCTTTCTCTGCGATCCCTGCAGTTCATCTTCTTTTGCGCGCAGCGCATTTATTCGCCTAGCTGCAGCACGTCGGTCCCGGCAGGGACCTCGAATCGAAAGAGGCTGTCTTTCGGATCGAGTCCGAAGGTGAGCTCGCTGAAGGCCAGCCGGGTTTCGTCGCCGAACCGGTTTTCAGTGACCACCCTGACGATCTCGAAGCGGTCCCGGGCGATGAACAGCCGGATCGATTCGACATTGTACTTGTCTTCCTTGGGGAGCAGTTTGAGCACGTGGTGGGCCGCGTCCGATTCGCCGGGCACGACGATAAAATTCTCCCGGACGCTGCGGATGTCGGAGAGAAACCCCGCGCCCTTTCCGCCCCCGAAGTAATCCGGGGCGTCCCCGATCATCACCTGCCGGTCCTCCGGACGGTAGATCCACAGGACGTCGCCGTCTGTGACGATGAGCTGATACTCGGGCTTCTCGTACTCCCAGCGCATCATGTCGGGCCGCTTGATCAGGATAAACCCCTCGGCGGTGTCGCTGATGTCCATGGCCTTCAGGGTCGACTCCTGAAAAAAGCGAGCCGAAAACCCCGGCCCCTTGTACCGGGCCTCGACGCCGGCCAGGATGTCGTCCACGGAAAGATCCGCCGCCGCGGCCGGCACCCCGGCCGCCAGCAGCAGGCAAATGGCCGCCAGCATCGATAACAGTCGCATCGGAAGCATTGGAATTCCCTCATATGAAACTATGCCAAAATGGCACAGTTTCACGTTTGATCAAATTGGCCAGCCCCGCGGGCCAGAGGCCCCCGCTTATTTGAAACTTCGGTCGAAGTCGGGGTTTTGCGTAGGGCACGACCTCCGTGTCGTGCCGCACCGGAACGGCACCAGTCTTCGTTGCTCCGCAACTTCGCCCCGGCACGCGGAGGCCGTTCCCTACATAGTCAGAGACAACTGATCGCCCCGGCGGCCAGCGGCAGGACTTATGTGAAACTTCGACCGAGGCCGGCGGCAATAACCGACCTGTCTCCGTTTTGGGTTTTGGAGGTTGGAGGGCCACGCTCCGTCGTGGCCGGCATTTGGTCGTTACCGGCAGCACGGACTAGACTGCGCGCGTCCCTCCACCGGCAGGGGCTTCGACACAAGTTTCACGTT
>JAIPEL010000125.1 GCA_021737185.1 Desulfobacterales bacterium
CGCTACACCACCGGGATTCTCGAAGGCGGAAGCCAGAAATTGGTTTCAGTGGCTGCGGCGCTGATCGGGGTGCTGCTGATCGTTTCGGCATTTCACAGCCGCATGGTCGGTTTCATTGTCCTGCTCGGAATTATTTCGCTGGCCAAGGGGGCGTTCATCTGGTTCAACCCCAAAGGACTTTATGAAAAACTCAGGGACTGGTTTCTGAACCAGGCCTCTGATCAGACCTTCCGGTTGTTCGGCATCATCTGGCTGATCATCGGCACCGCCATGTTTTCCTGGGTATAGGGATGGAAACCCGGCATCGGGTTTTTTATGAGGGCGCATGGCGCATGGCGAATGGGGCATAGGGCATGGAGCAAGGGCAAAACTCCGGAAAAGAGAAGGAAGCCGGGGTTCGGCTCATGGCCCCTGCTCATGGGAAAAAGTAAAATTTAGAACTCAACTTTGATGGCTTCGTAAAAAGTCGCCATTTTATTTTTTTGTCATTCCCGCGCAGGCGGGAATCCAGTTATTTCAAACAGTTCTGGGCTCCCGCCTTCGCGGGAGCGACAATTATGGGACTTTTTACGAAAGCATCAACTTTCGGGATTCATGATGCCGCGAAATGAATAATTTGCTCCACTGGAGGCAAAGCCCGAAAGTTGAGTTAAAATCTTCGTACATGGCACGCGACCAGCGGCGGCAGGATAGAACCCCGAACCGCTGAACCTGCAACCCCGCGCCCTATGCCCTATGCCCCATGCTCCATGCGCTATGCTCTATGCCCCATGCAGCGCGTCAGCGCTTAGCCGGCCGACGGTCTTTTCGTCGGCACCCAGAAGCAAAAGGTCGCCCCCTGCCCCGGGGTGCTCTCGACCCAGATTCGTCCTTTGTGAAAATCGATGATCCGACGGCAGATGGACAGTCCCAGACCCGTGCCTTGGGGCCGGCCCCGGGTTTCGGATCGGATCTGCCTGAACTCTTCGAAGATGCTTTCCAGGTCCTCGGGAAGGATGCCCGGGCCGTTGTCGGCCACATCGACCCTGAGCCCTCCTCCTTCCTTGCGAGCATGGATATCGATTCTCCCCTGCTCCGGCTCGCAGAATTTGACCGCGTTTGAAATCAGGTTCACCAAGACCTGGACGAGCCGGTCCCGGTCGCCCTCGATTTCCGGCAGCCCGTCGGCCAATCCGCTGGAAAGGAAGATCTGCTTTTCTTCCAACAGCTGACGGGTGGCGCCCACCGCCTCGGAGATCACCTCCCCGATGTCCACACGGGACAGGTGCCAGTCCATGCGGCCGGATTCGATCCGTTGAAATTCGAGGACCTGAGTGATCAGCCGGGTGAGCCGTTGGCTTTCCCGAACGATGATCTGGGTAAACTCCTGATGCCGGTCCGGGCCGATGTCTGGGCTTTCGTGCAGGATCTCGGCGATGGACCGAATCGAAGTCAACGGCGTGCGCAGTTCATGGGTCACGGTGGACAAAAATTCGTCTTTCAAGCGGTCCAGCTCCTTGAGCCGCTCGTTGGCTGCCTGCAGCTCGGCCGTGGCCTTTTCAAGCTCCCGGCTGTAGGCGATCGCCTGCCGGGTTTCATCCAGGATGTCCATCACCTCTGCGATGCTCAAGGGGGCTTCTTTTTCGATCGACCCCACCATGACCCGGGCCGAAGCTGAACCGATGGCCCCGGCAAGCAGCTTCTCGGCATAATTGACCAACCCTGAATCGGCCGTAGGCGATTTTTCCCAGTCTATGCCGTGCTCCACGCCGTATTGGACAAGCGCCCGGTCGGCTTGGGACCTGCCCAAGAACCGGCGGAGCATGGAGCGCAGATCCGGCACCGGAGCTGTGCCGCGCCAAACCGTTGACCGTTCGGATTCCGCCTTGCGGAAAACGTCCACGAACAGCGCCGCCTGGGCGTGTTCGATGGCCGAAGGCCGGCTGAACATCGATATGCCGATGTAAAGCCCGGCATTGGCCAGCATGGACCAAAAAACGGCGTGACCGATCCGGTCCAGCCCCTGGAGGCCGAACAGGGAAAAGGGCTTCAGCATCGCGAAGCCGAAAGGGCCTTCGGTGACGAAATCCGCGGGGAGAAATCCCACGTCGGCCAGAGACGGAAGCACAAGGGTGTAAAGCCAGACGCCGAATCCGGCAAGGAGTCCGGCGATGGCGCCGGATCGGCTTCCGGCCCGCCAGAATATGCCGCCGAGAATCGCCGGCGCGAACTGGGCCACAGCGGTAAACGAAACCAGTCCGATGGAGACAAGTGTGTAATGCTCACCGATAAAGTGGAAATAAGTATAGCCGAGGAGCAGCACCAGAATGATCCCGGCCCTGCGAATCGTCAGCAACAGCGCGCTCAAGTCGCTTTGCTGGGTAAGGCGGAGCATGGGGAGACGAAGCAGGATCGGCATGACCAGGTCATTGCAGATCATCGTCGAAAGCGCGACGGTTTCTACGATGACCATTCCGGTGGCCGCCGACATCCCCCCGATGAATGCGAACAGGGCCAGCATCTGGTGGTGCTGGACCATGGGAAGCGTGAGCACGAAGGTGTCGGCATAGACGGTCTGCCCGGCAAAAATCATCACTCCGCCCAGGGCCACCGGGATGACGAAGATGTTGATGGCCAGCAGATAGAGCGGAAAAAGCCACAACGCCCGGTTCAGATGGTCTTCGTTGACATTTTCCACCACCGCCACCTGGAACTGGCGTGGAAGAAAAAGAACCGCCATCATGGAAAGAAACACGGCCAGGGTCCAGTTGACATAAGTTCCTTCGCCGCCTCCCAGGGTTAGACGGGAGTTCAGGGCCGGCATACTGGCCGCCCTCCCGATCAGATCCCCGAAGCCGTCATAAATGCCGTAGGTGACGAAGATGCCCACGGCGAAAAACGCCGCCAGCTTGACCACCGATTCGAAAGCAATGGCGGCAACCAGCCCCTCATGACGCTCGGTGGCATCCAGGTGGCGGGTGCCGAACAACACGGCAAACAGGGCCAGGATCAGCGCCACATAAAAGGCGGTGTCGGAAAACACCGGAAAGCTCGTCGAAACTCCGGGCATATTGATATCCGGATAACCGCGAATGATCTGGTAGCTGGTGGAAATCGCCTTTAGCTGGAGCGCGATGTAAGGAACGATGCCCAGGGCTGCAATCACCGTGACCATGGCGGCCAGGGTGGTGCTTTTGCCGTAGCGGGAGGCGACAAAATCGGCGATGGAGGTGATGCGGTGAACCTTGCTGATCCGGATGATCTTGCGCAGGACCAGCCAGCCCAAGGCTGCGGCAAGGGTGGGACCGATGTAGACCGGCAAAAAGCCGAGGCCCGCGTCGGCCGCCCTGCCCACGCTGCCGTAAAAGGTCCAGGCGGTGCAGTAAACCGCCATAGAGAGCGCATAGATGTATGGATTGCTGATGATGCTTCTGCCGGCGTCGGCCCTGCGGTCTCCATAGTAGGCGATGGCAAAAAGGAGGCCCATGTAAAGAAAAGAAACGAACAGGATGGTGCCGGTTTCCAGCAAGGGTTACACCCCGTCAGTCTTTTGTCGATGTCTCGGACCGTTCATCCATCCCTTGTTCCCGGAGCCCGGAGCGACGGCTTCCGGTCACCATGGCCGTAAGAAGAATCAGCAGGGCCCAGACGCCGAAGAGATAGAGATAGAGAATAGGGATGCCGGAAAGGAATATTTCCCGGTCAAAAAGAGAAAGAACCGGGTAGTTGAAAAGGACAACGCCCAGAAGGAAGATGCCGATCAAGCGGCGCGCTTTGACAGCAAGGCTGGTCATCTTCTTTCCCTCCGCTCGGCTTCTGGATTCGGAAAAGAGCCTTCAACAAAATCGCGGCAGCGATTTTGTCAATGATTTCCGCAGCAGCCTTCTCCGCAGGCGCTCAGCTCGGCCATGGCCCGGACGACTTCACGGTTTTCCGCCGGTCGGACGGTCAACACCTTCACCTGGAAAAAAACGGGCTGATTTTTTATGGCAATGTCAGGAGCCAGGCGGCAAAGGTGCCCCATGAAGGGCGGCACTTCCTCGGGTTTCAGGGCAAAGGAAGCCACTTGGCCGGGGGCTTTCCCATATAGTTCGGCCTCGAAAGGGGTCAGGCCGTCGGTTGCGAGGCCGAAGATGAATTCTTCATTTTTCGGGGATCCGGTGATATCCATCCGGTCCGGTGATGTTCCCGCCTCGATGGCAATGCCAATTTTTTTCAGGCTGTCTGCGATGGGTGCGGGTTCGGACAACGTCTGATTTCTCCTTTTCCTTTTCGTAATTTCTAAGGAGTTACTCTTCCACCCGACACGACTTGGTGACGAGGCTGAAACATGGTGCTTAAATTATAACGCAACTTTCGGGATTCATTATGCCGCGAAATGGATAATTTGCTGCCGGTATACGAACTCGCCCCAAAGGCGCTCAGACAGCGTATACCGGCATCAAATCACCCCTTTCGCTCCACTGGAGGCGAAACCCGAAAGTTGATTTATAAGTTAGTATAGCCCATTGCCCCCGGGATGACAACCGCAGCGGCCTTCCGCCCTGAACGGAAGGCAAAAAAATGTTGAGATTCTGATGCGTTTATCCTATTATCCCCGGAATTATCGCCACAGGAAGATCCGATTCCATGCCGCCTTCTCAGTCTTGCATACGGCCGACAGGAGACAGATATGCTCATTCGCTGTTACGGTGCGCGGGGCTCTATTCCGGTCTCCGGAAAACAATTCCTCAAGTACGGCGGCGATACCACCTGCCTGGAGATCCGCACGAAAAACGACGAGATCATCGTTGTGGACGCCGGTTCGGGCATCCGGCGGCTCGGCAATCGCCTCAAGGACGAGGGGCATTTTGAGTTTCATTTTTTGATGACCCATTCCCACTGGGATCATATTCTCGGCTTTCCCTTTTTCAAACCCCTCTACGACAAGCGGACGATGATCCACCTGATGGGATGCCCCCTAAACCAGGGAGATATCTATAAGCTGATCGACAAGTCGATGAGCGCGCCATTTTTTCCCTTGACCTTGCAGGACTTGAAGGCCCACATCGAATACACTCCCGAGTGCCGGCCAGGAGCGGTCATCGACAGCATTGAAATTTTCAGCATCAATCTGAGTCATCCGAATCTGGGCTCCGGCTACAAGTTCGTGGAAGACGGGAAAAGTTTCGTCTTTCTCACCGACAACGAACTGGCCTACACCCACAGGGGCGGCTGCTCCTTCGAAGAATATGCCGAATTTTCCCGCGGTGCAGACCTGTTCATCCACGACGGAGAATACACACCCGAACAGTACCGATTCACGAAAAGCTGGGGCCATTCCACCTATCTGGACGCTTCGAGCCTGGCAATTGCCGCCGAGGTAAAGCGCTTTGGTCTGTTTCATCACAACCAGGACCGGACCGACGAAGAGCAGGATGACATCGTACGGGACTGCAGGGAGTTTCTCGAAACCAGAAACGTCGATATCGAGTGTTTCGCACTCACCCAGGATTTCGAGCTCGATCTGTAATAAAATCGCTGGCGCCATTTTATTACTAAGGAATTGCTAAAAAAACCAGACTTTTCATTTTTCGTCATTCCCGCGAAAGCGGGAATCCAGCAGTTGTGAGGATTCCAAGGATGGAGGGGATATTTCCCGCTGCCCGCCCGGCTTCCTTTGTTTGGGCTATCATTTCGTACCGAACTTCTTGTGCACGCAGCCGTCCACCCTGCGACCCAATTACCTCTTACTGCCGGACCTAATCCGGAAATCGAACAGATCGGATACTGAATTTCCTTCGCTCACAGCCCTACAGAGGAGGGTCTACATTGGCTGAACAGCTTGCCCGTTCCGGACAGGAAGCCGCATCCGCTCTTCTTGAGAAAACGCTCAAATACCGGTGGCTGATCTTCTGGATCCTGGCCTTCAGCTACATTCTGGTCTATTTTCACCGGCTGTGCCCCGCAGTCGTGGCCGTGGACATGATGCAGGACCTGAAAGCCGGCGGCGCCCTGACCGGTCTGCTGGCAGCGGCCTATTTTTATCCCTACGCGCTCATGCAGCTTCCGGCAGGGCTACTGTCCGACTCCTGGGGGCCCCGCAACACGATTACCCTGTTTTTCAGTATCGCGTTTGCGGGCTCGCTGATTCTCGGCTATGCACCGACCGTGGCGTGGGCCATCACGGGTCGAGCCTTGGTGGGCCTGGGGGTTGCCATGCTCTTTGTCCCCACCATGAAGGTTCTGGCAGAGTGGTTTCGTCCGCGGGAGTTCGCCTACATGACCGGAATCCTCATGGCCATGGGAGGAATCGGTTCGCTGAGCGCCGCCACGCCGCTGGTCTGGCTAAGCTCCTGGCTGGGATGGCGCCATTCCTTTGCCGCCGTGGGGGGGGCAACCCTGGTGCTCGGGGTTCTGGTGTGGATGTTCGTACGGGACCGGCCGGCCGATTTTGGCTGGCCCGCTCCTGAAACGCCGGAAACCTCGGCAACCCCCGGAGCAGGCCTGCTTCAGGGAGTCGGTACGGTGCTGTCGACGCCGCGCTTCTGGCCTTTGGCCATGTGGTTTTTTTTCAATTTCGCCATTTTCTTCAGCTTCGGCGGCCTCTGGGGCGGCCCCTATCTGATCCAGGTCTACGGTATGAGCAAGGGCCAGACCGGAGCCATCCTTTCCATGCTGGCCGTGGGCATGATCTTCGGAAGCCCGCTGCAAAGCTTTCTGTCCAACAGAGTGCTCAAGGGACGAAAACCGGTCATCGTGCTTTCAAGCTGCATCGTTCTTTTTTTGACGGCGGCGCTGGCCTTTCGCACCGACGCGATGCCGGTGTTCGCTCTTTACCTGCTATGTCTGGGGCTCGGAATTTTTTCCAGCGCCGTAGTGGTGATCGGATTTACCGCGGCAAAAGAACTTTTCCCCGTGCGCATGGCAGGCACCGCTACGGGCCTGGTGAACCTGTTTCCCTTTGCCGGCGGGGCCGTGTTTCAGCCGATACTCGGCTGGGTGCTGGAACGCCACGGCCGGGTGGAGGAAAGCTTCACTTTGGCCGGATACCGGCAGGCGATGCTGGTGTTGTTCTTCTGTGCGGTGATCGCCGCCGTGTCCGGGCTGTTCATGAAGGAAACGATGCCGAAGAGATAGATGGTCGATAACTCTGGACTGCCCATGAAAAGATTTTTTACTCACGCCATCGCGATTGTCCTGACCCTGGCAATCTTCTTGCCGGAAACGGCGGCGGAGCCGCTCGATAACGAACCATACCGAAAAGCCCGGGAAGCCATGGTGGCAAACCAGATCATGGCCCGGGGCATCTCCGATCCCCTCGTGCTGTCTGCCATGACCCGGGTCAGGCGGCATCTTTTCGTTCCGCCTTCGCAAAGAAAACAGGCCTATGCCGATCATCCGCTGCCCATCGGAGAGGGGCAGACCATTTCCCAGCCCTATATCGTCGCGTTGATGACCGAGCTTCTCGAACCGGACCCAAACGACCGGGTCCTTGAAATCGGCACCGGCTCCGGCTACCAGGCGGCCGTGCTGGCCCAGATCGTCGATGAAGTCTACTCCATCGAAATCGTGGCACCGCTTTACGAAAAAGCCTCCAGGCAGCTGGAAGCCCTTGGCTACGACAATGTCCATTGTCGGCTCGGTGACGGCTACAAGGGATGGCCGGAAGCCGCCCCTTTCGACGGCATCCTGATCACCGCGGCGGTGGACCACCCCCCGCCGGACCTGGTCCGGCAGCTCAAGGACGGCGGCCGGCTCGTGCTGCCCAAGGGCGACCCCCGGGGCATTCAGACCCTGGAGGTGGTCATCCGGACCGGCGACACCATCCGGACCCGGAAGATCATCGATGTCCGGTTCGTTCCGATGACCGGAGAGGCCCTAAAATAAATGCGCTGGCGCGCATTTATATGCAGAAGTGAACGGCATTCGTCTTCGCTCTTTGAGCTAAGCCGTGATAAACTGAGGCATTTTTGAAGTAAATGCGCTTTAGCGCATCTACTTCAAAAATGCCTGGATGATGCGGTTGACCGCGTCGTCGTAGTCGAGGCCGAGGCTCATGAGCTTCATGAGCTGGTCGTCGGCGATCTTTCCGATGGACGCCTCGTGGGTAAGCTCGGCGTCCGAGTGCAGGGCCTCCAACGCCGGCATGGTTTTGTTGATGGCGCGGTCCATGAGAATGGCGTCGCATTCGATGTGGCCGAAACACCTCGCCTTGGCCACGAGATTGACCTTCAGGTCCTGCCTCGACGTTCCCTTGAGCACGGAACGCGAAACCATGTTTGCCCGGCTGCCGTCTCCTTCCAGAAACAGCCGGTTCTCCGATGAGGCCGTCTGGTCGCCTTCGGTCATGACCCGTTCGGAAATCATCAGGGAACTGCCGGCCGAAAGCGTCGCTTCGTTGACCCGGAACGCTTCGTCCACACCGCCGAGCTGAGTCAACTCCATCTCTGCCCAGGCGTTTTCTGCCATGAACACCCGGGTGGTGGGATTGAGAATGCGCTTTCCCTTTCCCGGACCGATGGCCACGTGCTTTTCCACGTACCGGACGCGGGCGTTTTTTTCGACCCGAAACTCGTGGATCCCTTCGTGGCCCTCCGATTTGCTGCCGCCGCAGTGAATGCCGCAGCCGGCCACGATGGTCACGTCTGCGCCCTCGCCGATAATGAAGGTGTTGTAGACGACATCGTGAAGACCTGCCTGGCTGAGAATAACCGGGATGTGGACAGATTCGTTTATCGTACCCGGAGCGATGCGGACCATGATTCCCTCCTGGTCGGGGTGGGCGTCGATCTCGATGTTGGCCGACACCTCCCGGCCCAGGAGTTTGCCGTTTTTTCGGATGTTGTAGGCCCCTTTGGGAATTCCCTCCAGGTCCGCAACCGATCGAAGCAGCTCTTTATCGATAGCATCCAGCATTGTCTTCCCCTTCGCAGATGGTCGTATAGTTGCAGGCGCTCAGGTCGGCAAGGAGCGAATCGGCCTCCGGAAGCTTTCCTTCGTATGCGATCTTGCCGCCTTTGATCAGCAAAAGCCGGTCTGCAGCTTCGAGAAACGTCTTGTTGTGGCTCACCACGATAGTCGTGGTGCCGAACGATTCCTGCTCCCGCTTGAGCAGGTCCACCATCGGCTCGATGGTCCAAAGATCGATGCCGGTGTCCGGCTCGTCGTAGATCGCCACCCGGGGGTTGCGGGCGATGACGGTCGCCAGTTCGATCTTTTTGATCTCCCCGCCGGAAAGTTTGGCATCCACCGGCTTGTCGAGAAAATCCAAAGAGCAGATGCCCACCCGGGCAATGATCCGGACCAACTCCTCTTCATCGTCGGTTCCGGCGGCGATGGAGAGAAGGTCACGGAAGGTGGTTCCCTTGAATCGGGCCGAATTTTGAAAGCCGTAGGCGATCCCCGCCCGGGAGCGCTCGGAGATCGAAAATTCGGTGATGTCGGTGCCGTCGAGCAGAATCTTTCCGGACTCGGCCGGCAAGATCCCCATGACCAGCTTGGCCAGGGTGGTTTTCCCGCTGCCGTTGGGTCCGGTGACGGCATAGAAAAGCCCTTTTTCGAACGTGTAGCTGACGTGGTCGATAATGGTTCTTGCCGGGGCGCCGTCATCTTCCGGTGCCGTGAAGGTCAAATCCTTCAGTTCGAGCATGGTAAATTCCCCTCTGCATCGATGATTTCATTTTTCCGTCATGCCGGCCCTAAATCGAAAAAGATGCAAACCGCCGCCGGAAGCCAAAACTGAGTAAAGACGGGTGGATCACCCTTGAAAATTTGTAATTACCTGCAGATTCTGTTAGAGCGCTTGTCAAAATAACGTTCCGATAACAAGGGTTGACGCTTGATTGAGCGCACCGGTTCAGCTCTATAAGCCGCACCCTAAGCGCTCTAAGTGGTTCTTATTTTATCATATAAGGATTGTCAAACAGCCGATCTATGACCTTGAGTTCGCGGGGCGCCAGCGCATATCAAGCTCTTTCAAACGGAGCGGAAATATGACAATCCCTATAGTTCATGAACCGAAAGTTCCTGCGTTCGATCAACGAATCGGCAGCACGGAGGACCCATGGTGGGCCGCGACCCTTACGCATACGGGGCAAAGTTCTACGACCGACTCATAGAGCCCTTTCTTTCTTCCATCCGCCGCAAAACCATAAACCTGATTGCCGAGCAGGCCCACCGACGCCCTTCTTTCCGAATCCTCGAAGTCGCCTGCGGCACCGGCAATCAAGCACTGCGGATCGCCGAGGCCGGATTTCGCCCGACCGTCGTGGACAAATCGCTGCCCATGCTTTTGCAGGCAGCACACAAACGGCGGCACCTTGCCGAGGGCGATTTTTTTCCGGCCCGGGCAGACGCCACCGCCCTGCCTTTTGCCGAGAGGGTGTTCGACGCGGTCGTTGTCCAGCTCGGACTTCATGAGATGGACGGCCCGGTCCGGGCAGCGGCCATGGGAGAAATCATCCGGGTGGCCGCAAGCGGCGCCTGCATCCTGGCCGTCGATTTTCTTCCTTCTCCCGGCTTTACCGCGGCCAACATCGCCCTGACTGCCGTGGAATTCGCAGCCGGTCCGACGCACTTTAAAAACGGGCGGGCCTTTCTGCGCGACGGGGGCATCGAGGCGCTGCTGACCGGTTTCGGTTTAGAGATCGAAAGAACCTGGAAATTTTTCGGCGGCACCATCGGGCTGGTCTCGGCCCGGAAACCCTACTACGCTGGCGAAAATACAGTGGTACTGAAGCACGAGGAGCATTCACGGTAGTGGGGTCGTAAGTGAAGATGAAAAATCCGAAATTCGAAGCACGAAGCACGAAGCACGAAACAAGCACGAATGACAAAAATTCGAATGATCCAAACAACTGCAGCTTTCTAAAGATTGCATTCACCCTTTTTTCGGTCATTCGGTCATTTGAATTTCGAATTTGTTTCGGATTTCGATATTCGGATTTCGAATTTGAAAAGCCAAACGATCTCCCATGAAAATTCTCCTTGTCTACCCCTACTGCCTGGAAGAGCGGATCCACGAAGAAGACGTCCGGGTGCCTCCCATCGGCCTGTACAGCGTGGCCGCGGCCCTGATCGAAGCAGGCCACGATGTGGTTCTGGTCAATTTCCAAGACAAAAAGGGAAAGATGGAAGACATCCGGCGGGTCATCGCCGGGCAAAAACCGGACCTTGTCGGCATCTCGATTCTCAATGCCAACCGGTTTGGGGGCATCGAAATCGCCAGGATCGTCAAGCAGATCGAGCCACGGACACCCGTGGTGCTGGGCGGGGTCGGGGCCACGTTTCTCTGGAAGCTGTTTCTAAGGCACTTTCCTGAAATCGATTATGTCGTGGTGGGCGAGGGGGACCACGCCTTCACCGAACTGGTGGGCCTCCTGGAAAAGGGAGACGAAAAGGGGGCGGCGGCGGTTGCGGGCACCCCCCCCCGCCACAACGGTGCTATGGTGTGCAATCCGCCGGCGCCGCCGATCGACGAGCTTGACACTCTTGCCGACCC
>JAIPEL010000126.1 GCA_021737185.1 Desulfobacterales bacterium
GTCAAAGTCCAAAAATGGAGGGCCACGCTCTGTCGTGGCCGCCCGCGGTCGGACGCGACAGAGCGCGTCCCTCCAACGGTCGATACGACCGGCGCCCCATCAATGGTTCGTCCGTTACGCGGACTTTGGCGGAGCCCTGACCCGGCCTTAGGCAAAGGGGGATTGGGAAGATTTCCGGCCGCGTTTAAACGCGTTTCTGTTTTGGCCCGCGGTCGCCTTAGGATTTGATTTTCATCGCCGCATCAGGTAATACAATGGTCCTAGGGAGGGAAGTGCCCGCAATTTTCTCCGATCCACAAGGGGCTAGTCAACGGTGTCGATTCCGGCGCCTGCGCCGGACAGCCGGTCCAGGGCATCCGGTCCGGCTGGTCAACCAAATCCAAAAAGGAGGGAGAAGTGATGAGACGATTCAAACTGAGTGCAGTGGCCGTGGCCCTGGTATTGTTGTTTGCCGGGATGGCGACGGCCGGAACCCTGGAAGAAGTCAGGGCCAGGGGCGAACTCATCGCCGGTGTCAACGGCGGTGTCTACGGTTTCAGCATGCCTAACGACAAGGGAGTGTGGGAAGGTTTGGACGTCGATACCGCCAGGGCCGTTGCCGCGGCGGTCCTTGGCGATGCCAACAAGGTCAAGTTTGTCGCCCTGACGGCGGTGCAGCGTCTTCCGGCCCTGCAGTCCAAGGAGATCGACGTTCTCTGCCGAAACACCACCCAGACCCTGACCCGGGAGACCACCAACGGGCTGAACTTCGTCCAGGTCAACTACTACGACGGGCAGGGATTTTTGGTGCCCAAGGCCTTAGGGGTCAAGAGCGCCAAGGAACTCCGCGGCGCCACGGTCTGCGTCCTTCCCGGGACTACCACCGAGCTCAACGCGGCAGACTACTTCCGGTCCAACGGGATGCCCTGGAAGCCGGTGGTCATCGAACAGACCGCCGAGCTGAACAAGGCCTTTTTCGCCGGCCGGTGCGACAGCCTGACCTCGGACGTTTCCCAGCTGGCCGCCCAGCGGTCGGTGGCCCCCAATCCCAACGACTACATCATCCTGCCGGAAGTTATCTCCAAGGAGCCGCTGGCGCCGGTGGTGCGCCACGGAGACGATCAATGGTACGACATCGTCAACTGGACGGTGATGGCCCTGATCCAGGCAGAAGAATACGGCATCACCTCCAAGAATATCGATCAGTTTCTCAACTCCAACAATCCAGGAATCCAGCGGTTTTTGGGCGTCGATCCCGGCCTTGGAAAGACCCTGGGCCTGTATGATGACTGGGTTGTCAAGGTGATCCGGCAGGTGGGCAACTACGGCGAGATTTACGAGCGCAGCGTCGGCCCCAACACACCCCTCGGGCTGGAGCGGGGGCTCAACGCGCTGTGGACCGACGGCGGCCTGATGTATGCCGCTCCCTTCAGATAATCGACAAGAAGGCGGACGCCTGCTTCAGGCGCCCGCCGGAACCGATCGACCTGTGACCTAAGACCTGCCCGCGCTGCTGCGCAGGGCAGGTCTTTAGCATTGTTCTTCCCCAACGCTGGCGTGGCATCGCTCCGGAAAGCCCATGGAAAATACCGCCGAGGCGATCGAAAAAGTTCCCCCATGGCTGAACCCGAAGGTTCGGGCCGTCTTTTATCAGATCGGCGTGCTGTGCATGGTCGGGCTGCTGGCCTGGTACCTGATCTCAAACACCCTGCACAACCTGGAGCGCCAGTCGATTGCCACCGGCTGGGGTTTTTTGGGAAAGACCGCCTCCTTCGAGGTCGGCGAGTCCCTGATCGCCTATTCTTCCGCCGACACCTATCTGCGGGCCTTGTTCGTCGGTGCGTTGAACACCATCAAGGTGTCGTTCATCGGGATTGTCGTCACCGTCATTTTAGGGACGATCATCGGCATTGCCCGGCTCTCGACCAACTGGCTGCTCTCCCGCATGGCGGCAATCTACATCGAAGTGATGCAGGACATCCCGGTGCTGCTCCAGCTTTTTTTCTGGTATTCGATGTTCTATGAAATCTTTCCCGGCCCGCGGCAGGCGCTCAACCCGTTCACGGGGCTTTTTCTGTGCAACCGGGGGGTGATTTTTGCCGTCCCCGAGGCCCACCCCGCCCACAACTACATGCTGCTGGCCCTGGGGGCCGCAATTGTCGCGGTGGTTCTGATCCGGCGCTGGGCGGCCGCCCGGCAGGCCAGCACCGGCCAGATTTTTCCGATGTTTCGCGTGGGGGCGGCGATCATCATCGGCCTTCCGCTGGCCACCTGGTTTTTTTTCGGTGCGCCCACCGCGATGGACATGCCGGTGATGAAAGGGTTCAATTTTGAGGGGGGGATGAGCCTCAGCCCGGAGTTCATTGCATTGCTGCTGGGCCTGGTCCTTTATACGGCGGCCTTTGTGGCGGAGGTGGTCCGGGCCGGGGTTCAGTCGGTCAGCAAGGGGCAGACAGAAGCGGCCATGTCCATCGGCCTCAGACCGAGCCGGGTGCTCAACCTGGTGATTCTTCCCCAGGCGCTTCGGGTGATCATCCCGCCGCTGACCAGCCAGATGTTGAACCTGACCAAGAACAGCTCCCTGGCCGTGGCCATCGGGTATCCGGATTTCGTTTCGGTGGCCAACACCACCATCAATCAGACCGGCCAGTCCATCGAAGGGGTCGCCCTGATCATGCTGGTGTATCTGATTTTCAGTCTGTCTACGTCGGCGTTCATGAATTGGTACAACAAAAAAGCGAGGCTGGTGGAACGGTAAAGGACACCGTTCCACCAGCCTCGCTTTTTTGATGCGCCGCTTCGCGGCGGATTTAAAAAGAGCAAAAGCTGTCCCGTCTCTGTAGAGTTAAGACATACTGACGAGCGAATGAGGTCCTTTTACCGTGGCTATGGATTCGACCGACATCCAGAAAGCACAAATTGCGGCAGCGGAGGACGAAGACGACATCCGGCCGCCGGTGACCAGCGTGGGCGTGGTGGGGTGGATCAGGGCGAACCTGTTCAACGGCTGGTTCAACTCCATTCTCACCCTGGTGACGCTGTTTGTGCTGGGCAAGACCGTGCCGCCGTTTATTAAATGGGTGCTTGTCGACAGCGTGTGGCTCACCGGCGGACAGGCCTGCCGGGATGCGGCCGGGGCCTGCTGGTCGGTGATCAGCCAGAATTACCGCTTTATCCTCTTCGGGTTCTATCCCTACGAGCTGCATTGGCGGCCCCTGGCGGCGATGCTGCTGCTGTTTGCGCTGCTGTTCTACAGCCGGAATCGAGAGCATTGGAAAAAGCCGCTCTTCTACGCCTGGATCGGGGGGCTGGTCCTCATGGGCGTGCTCATGAAGGGCGGCATTTTCGGGCTTGAATCCGTGGAAAGCACCCAATGGGGCGGGCTTCCGCTGACCCTGATCCTGTCAGTCTTCGGGCTGACCGCGGCCTATCCGCTGGGCGTTCTGCTGGCCCTGGGCCGCCAGTCGCGCATGCCGGCGGTCAAGGCGCTTTGCGTCGTCTACATCGAGGCGATCCGCGGGGTTCCCCTGATCAGCCTGCTCTTTATGGGATCGATCATTTTCCCGCTGTTTCTGCCCGAAGGGGTGACCATCAACAAGATCCTGCGGGCCCAGGCGGCGATCATTTTGTTTACGGCCGCCTACATCGCAGAAGTGGTCCGGGGCGGACTGCAGGGAATGAGCACGGGCCAGTACGAAGCGGCGGACGCCCTGGGGCTCAATTATTATTTGACCATGCGGCTGGTCATTTTGCCCCAGGCCCTGAAGATCGTGATCCCGCCCACGGTGAGCATCCTCATCTCGGCATTCAAGGACACCTCGCTGGTGGTGATCATCGCCCTGTTCGATCTGCTCAAGACATCCCAGACCGTGCTCTCCAACCCGGAATGGATGGGATTCAGCCCGGAGGTTTATTTGTTCGTGGCCCTTTTGTATTTTCTGGGCTGCTTTTCCATGGCCAATTACAGCCGGAAGCTGGAAAAGGAGCTGGATAAGGGATAAAAATGCCTAAAATGCCTAAAATGAGCTAGAATGCCTAAAATTGGAGGAGTCGCTTCGCCTTTTTTTCGCCAACAACAAAATAGACGACAGGATCATGAGCAAAGAAAGCAGCCAGGCCCAGACGAACGACGTGTCCCAAAATGAGTACATCATTGAGATCCGGAACATGCACAAGTGGTTCGGGGATTTCCATGTGCTGAGGGACGTGAACCTGAACGTTCATAAAAAGGAGCGGATCGTCGTCTGTGGTCCCTCCGGATCGGGAAAATCCACCCTGATCCGGTGCATCAACCGGCTCGAAGAGCATCAACGGGGCCACATCGTCGTCGACGGCATCGAACTGACCAACAACGTAAAGAAAATCGAAAAGATCCGCGCCGAAGTCGGCATGGTGTTCCAGCACTTCAACCTGTTTCCTCATCTGAGCATCCTGGAGAACCTGACCCTCGGCCCGATCTGGGTGCGCAAGGTCCCGAAAAAGGAAGCCGAGGAAGCGGCCATGCACTACCTGGAAAAGGTGCAAATCGCCGAGCAGGCGAACAAATATCCGGGCCAGCTCTCCGGGGGACAGCAGCAGCGGGTGGCCATCGCCCGGGCCCTGTGCATGGCGCCGAAGGTGATGCTCTTTGACGAGCCCACCTCGGCCCTGGATCCGGAGATGATCAAGGAAGTGCTCGACGTGATGATCGATCTCGCCCAGGAAGGGATGACGATGCTGGTGGTCACCCACGAGATGGGATTTGCCCGCAGCGTCGCCCACCGGGTGATGTTCATGGACTTTGGCAGGATCGTCGAGCAGAACAGCCCCGAAGAGTTCTTCCACAATCCCCAGCACGAGCGGACCAAGCTTTTTCTCAGCCAAATCCTCCATTAGGGCGGCACAGGGAGAGGTTCATCTGCTGCGTTGCCCTTCGGCGCCGGACATTGCGGCGTACATACAAGTACGCCTCATGATCCGCCGCCTCGTGCGCCTTGCATCTGAATCCTCTCCCTGCGCCGCCGGCCAAGTTTCACCTCCGTCTTTCATACGGCGTTCTCGGCGTTTGGCGATCCTCGACGCAGAAGAACCAAGCCTGCGGCCGTCTCAACGGCGCCGAACCGGCTCAGACAGGTGCCCGGCATACGAGCCGACACCCATCGCCCTCAGGCACGAGGCTGCATGGCCCTTGCAGACAAACGGATGACCGTCTGAAAAACCGATGCCCGCTTTTCAACCAATGAAATCCCGAAGGAATACAATCTTTTTGCAGGGCACGGCGTCCCTGCCGTGCCGATCCGGCCTAATTCTATTTTATGGATGATCGGCAGAGACTCCGTTCACTGCGGTGAAAACCGCCGACGGCAAAGAGGCGGTGGAAGGGCTTCTGGCCGGTGCGTTGCGGCGGGGCACCAGCGGCGACTTCATGGAAAAGCTCACCCGGGAGGGCGTCCGCCGGGCCAGAAAGCTGCTGGGGCTTGCCGATTCCGAAGGCGAGGGCGGTCCGAAAGAATAAAGCAATTTTATGCAGCGGAAAAACAGAAGGAAGAAAAAATCAGGTCGGAAGTCGGTCAAATTCCCCGGTTCCGCAAATCAAGCCGTGACCCGTGAGGAACTCGAAAGCCTGGAGTTTCACCGCCACGGATTTGCTCTCATGCCTGACGCAACCGAGGGGTTTCCTGCAGTCGCCTTCACGGTGCAGGCCCAGACCAGGCGAACCGGATACCGCTTTTGTGCGTGTCGAACCTCGGCGTCGCAAACCTGCGTCCACCTCAAGAAGCTTTCGCAGATGGTCAAGGCCCTGGAAGGCGGCGACGCCGGCGTCGCCGGCCCCGAGGCATTTCGCGACAGCTTCTGGTATCGGTTTGCGGTGGCCATGGCCGAAAGCAGCCGCCACCGCCTCGATTCGGTTGGACTCAGAATCCGCGGGGAAAATGGGACATCGGGGGAAATCCGGGCATACAGCGGTGCCGGCGAATTGATTATGTCCTATCTGTCGGAAGGTCCGGACCGTTCGCGTTTCGTCGACCGGTGTACGCTGTCTTCCGACGCCGACACCGTGCCCACCCGGGCAGACGTCCTGCACCGGCTGGCCCTGTTGACCCTCACCGACGACGAACGAATGATGCAGGAAAGAGGGTTCAAGACCGTCCGGATGGCCCAGGAGGAGCAGTTCTGGTACCGCCTCGCCTATCACGGTTTCAGGGAGTTTGGCATCGAGGGGTGCGTTCTTTCCCCGGCCATCGAAGAATCCTCCGGAGATTTCTTCATTCAGGGCGCCGATACCGAGGGACAACCCCTGTTGCGCGCCGCTGTCCCTCGGAAGCAGGTAAAGCGCGTGCTGTCGAAACTCAAGGACGTTCTGGTCAACAATGCAGGTCTTGCGATCGAGCCCCTTTGCCTGGATGCCGTTTTCGACGTCGCCTTGACCAAGGCGATGGATCTTGAGATCCGGCCGCTGCTGCGGCAAATACGAAAGAACGGGGAGGCGCGGTTTTTCGAGCGCGAGGACCTGGCGCAGTTTCAGTACGGGGACCTCTACTACATAAAGGAACTGGGGACCCTGGTCGAAGACCCATACCCGAAATCGCCTCCCTCCTTTGCCGGTCTGAAGAGAACCGTCGTCCCAAAAAGCAGGGTTCCCCTGTTTCTGGCCGACCACGGTCAAGATATGGAAAAGGATCTTTTCCGGGTAGCCCCTGAAGTCCAACGCCTCCGGATCATGAATTCCTTCGACCGGATCGAGATCACCCCATTTGCCATCGACCGAGACTGGTACTGGCTTTCTATCGTCTATGGCGACGGAAGCCAGCACATCAAAAACCCGCAGACCAAGGCCTTTGACGCGGCCGAGCGGATCAACGCCGACATCAAGCTCGGGCTGACCGGAACGCCCATCGAAAACAGCCTGGCCGAACTCAAATCGCTTCTGGACCTGACCGTTCCCGGCTACCTGGGAGACAACGACGTTTATGAATCTCGGTATCTGGTCCCCATAGAGGCGCAGCGAAACTTGGACCGAAGAAGGGAGCTTCGCCGGTTGATTTCGCCTTTCACCCTGCGGCGGAAGAAACAGAGCGTTCTTGCCGAGCTTCCCGAAAAAATCGAAGACATGCGCACCTGTCTTCTGAGCGAAGAGCAGGTCAAACTATACCGCGACGCCGTAAACACCCGGGCAAAACCGCTGCTGAGTTCCCTTGCCGAAGATAAGGGCCCTGTTCCCTACATGCACATCTTCGCGCTGCTCAACCTGCTCAAGCAGATCTGCAACCATCCGGCCTTGGTGGCCAAAACTCCCGAGGCCTATATCGATCACGAATCGGGCAAGTGGGACCTGTTCACCGAGCTTCTCGAAGAGAGCCTGGACAGCGGTCAGAAGATCGTGGTCTACAGCCAATATTTGGGGATGATCGACATCATCGCACGCTATCTCACCGAACGGCGGATTGCATACGAAAGCCTAACCGGCGCCAGCCGGAACCGCGGTAAAATCGTGGATCGCTTCAACAGCGACCCCGACTGCCGGGTCTTTGTCGGAAGCCTCAAGGCGGGCGGGGTGGGCATCGACCTGGTGGCTGCTTCGGTGGTCATCCACTACGACCGCTGGTGGAACGCCGCCAAAGAGGACCAGGCCACCGACCGGGTTCACCGCATCGGCCAGACCCGCGGCGTACAGGTGTTCAAACTGGTCACCGAAGGGACCCTGGAAGAAAAGATCGCTGCCATCATCGACAAAAAACGCAACCTGATGGACAGCATCGTAAAAGAAGACGATCCTTCACTGCTCAAGACCTTTTCGAAAGACGACCTGATCGAGTTGTTGTCTATGCCGGGGCGACTCGAGTGAGGATTTGATACCTGGGGGTTGGGTTTGGAGGGCCACGCTCCGTCGTGGCCGGAATTTGGTCATTTATGGCAAGGCGGACTAGACTGCGCGCGTCCCTCCACAGGCTCCGGCTTCGGGCGAAGCTTCAGACAAGCATGAACCGATCAAGGGCTTCTTTGCGGGCGCGCCAGTCCGGCAGGCACCGGGTGAGAAGCGAGTAGAAGGCCTTGGAGTGGTTCGCTTCCTTGAGGTGGCAAAGCTCATGCATGATAACATATTCGATGCAGTGGACCGGTACTTGCACCAGGCGGGTATTTAAGGTGATTCTGCCCTTTGGCGTGCAACTTCCCCATCGTCTTTTCATCATGCGCACAGACAACAGAGGTTTTTGAACGCCATGGCGGGAGGCGACTTCATAGCAGGTCGCAAGGTATCGGTGCAAAAGGTCTTGAGCCCGGGTGCGATACCAGGAATCTACGGCCGTTTTGACCTTGCTGCGATGTTTCGGGTTTCGAGTTTGTACGATCAGATAGCGTCCGATCAACTTGGCCGGAGTCTCCACTCCAGTTTCGACTTTAAGCCGATACTGCCTGCCCAGATAGACGATCGTCTCGCCGCTGGTGTATTGTTTCGGGACCGGCAGGGGATGAAAACTTTGCAAGTGATCTAGTTTTTTTGCAATCCACCGGGCCTTTCCCGCCACTTTTTTTCGAATCTCTTCTTCGGTCGATCCGGCGGGGGCATATACGTCAACCGTCAGATCCGGGGAAACGGCAATTCGCAGCCGTTTTCGGCTACCGGTGTGAAGACGGTATTCGATCAAGCGAGAACCGAAAGCGAGGCTGCGGGTGGCCGATCTACTGTTCATTGGCAATGGCTACCTCGATGCATCGGTCGATAATGGCATCGTGGTCGTCCAGGGAGAGAGTTAGCCCGTATTTTTCGGCGGTCTCGAACAGGATATCGTCGATTTCCCGTCGCATCCGGTTGATGGCGTCCGGGTTCGTGCGCCAGTCCCGGATTTTGTGGGGCGCGATCCGGTCGACAATTTCAATGGCGATTTCCGCCCCAGACTTTTCATGGCTCTTGCCGTAGGGTGTCAGGTGTTCCCGTACCTGGCCGAAGTACCTGCGGGCCATGTCTTTTCCCACCAGTTCGGAGGGCACATCATCATCGGTGTGGGTGACCACCTTGATCGATATGTCCTGAATTTGCTTCAGGGCTTCTATGGCCTGAAGCCTTCCCTGGTGGTAGGCGGCGATCGTTTCCTGAAGCAGTTTTGAAAATTTTTTGTAGAATGCCGGGTCCTTCGCCATCTCCTGGTCGATGACATGCCGCGTTGCCGAGGCGATCATGTCCGCCTTGGCCCCGGCGCTCTTGCCGTTTTCCGCCAGCACCTGCTCTCTTTGGGCAGAATCGAGCAGGTTGATCGGATCGCACAGGGACATGACTTCATCTGCGCCGATGTGGGTGTCGATGAGCTTTTTGATCCTGGGCTCGTATTCCGAAAAATCGATGACTTCCTGGTAGCGCATGGAAACCGCAGCCCGGAGATTTTGAAAGAACTTGAGGTCCTTCTTGTAACGGCGGATCGATTTTTCGGAAGTTGTTTCGAGAAACGACATGGAAGACAGTGCCAGGGACAGCGTCCGGGCAAAAAGGCTGAACCGCTCGTAGAAACGATTCCGCAATTCCGGGTCCCGCAAGTGCGTCTCGTAGGCTTCCGGGTCTTTTGCGCCCCTGACTTCGGCAAACAGCTCCCAGAGATTGGAATGAAACCGGGGAAGCTCCGCTGCCCTGTCTGCGATGTAGGTGACGGTGTCTTCCAGGTCCTTCCGGTCGTAGTCGGCCAGTCGGCTGTAAAAATCGATCGCCTCGTCTAGTTTTTCGATGACGCCGCTGTAGTCGAGGATGAGGCCGTATTCCTTTCCTTCATACAGGCGGTTGACCCGGGCGATGGCCTGAAGAAGGGTGTGCTCTTTGAGACTGCGGGCGAGGTAGAGCACCGTGTTTCGCGGAGCGTCGAATCCGGTCAGCAGCTTGTCGACCACGATGATGATCTCGGGGCTTTCGGTGTTTTTGAAGGCGTTGATGAGCTGCTTGTTGTACTGCTTTTCAGAGCCGTACCGGTCCATCATCTCCTTCCAGAATGTCTTTTCCTTTGGCGACGGGCCGGATCTTTGGGATTCTCCCTCGGTTTCGGTAGGCGCCGAAATCAGCACCTCGCTTGAGACCATGGAAAAACCGTCCAGAAACTCCTTGAAGCGAAGCGCCGTTTCCTTGTCCGGGGTGACAAGCTGGCCTTTCATCCCGGTTCCCTGGTAGTTTGCCGAATAGTGCAGGCTGACGTCCCATGCGATCATGCGCACCTTTTCCAGGGCCTTGTTGAGCTGGCGTTCGGTGGAAAATTTCCGCTTCAGGTCGGCCTTCTGGTCGGCGGTCAGCCCCAGAGTGAGTTTTTCGAACCATCCGTCGATCGCCTTTGGGTGGACTTCCTGGGGAACATGGCGCGCTTCGTAAAGCAAGGGCACCACGGCCTTGTCTTCCACCGCCCGGGAGATCGTGTACGGTGGTTGAAACAGGTCTCCGAACTGGGCAAAGGTGTTTTTCTTGGCGGATTTGGCCAGGGGGGTGCCGGTAAAGGCGATGAAGCAGGCGCCTTTCAGGGCCAGGCGCATGCGGGCGTGCTGCTCGTTGTACTGGCTGCGGTGCCCTTCGTCCACCAGGACGAACGTGTTTCGGGCAGCCTGGTTCAATCTTCGCCTGGTGACGGCGGCGGCGAACTTGTGGATCAGCGTGGTCACCACGTGGGTACGGTGGTCGGAAAGCAGCTCCGCCAGGTGCTTGCCGGTATTGGCCTGCTCCGGCTCCAGGCCGCAGACCCGGAAGGTGTTGAAGATCTGGTCGTCCAGGTCGATGCGGTCGGTGACAAGGACGATCTTCGGGGTCAGGATCTCCGGGTGCAGGGCCAGGGACTTTGCCAGCATGACCATGGTGAGCGACTTTCCGCTTCCCTGGGTGTGCCAGACCACGCCGCCGGGCCGCTGCTCGCCTTCTTTTGCACTCAGCGCCCGCTTCATAATGTCGTGCACCGTAAAGTACTGCTGGTAGCGGGCGACTTTTTTGATGCCGTTGTCAAAGAGGATGAACTTGTAGACCAGCTCCAGCAGCCGCTGGGGCCGGCACAGGGCATACAGCGTCCGGTCCTGCTCATAAATTTTCCGACCCTGATCCAGGGCCGGCAGAAACTCGTTTCTCGCGTCGGCAAAGGGGCCGGAGAGAAGCGTGTTCAAATCTTCTGAAGCGATCGATGTTCCCAGCAGTTCCCGGATCGGCGCGTCGATGCCGCCTTCCTTCCAGACCGACCAGAACTGGCGAGGCGTGCCCGTGGTGCCGTATTGGGCCTTGTCACGGGCCAGGGCGATCAGAAGCTGGCTGTAGAGAAACAGCTGGGGGATGCCGTCTTTGAGCTGGTAATCGGCAAGCTGCCCGATGGCCATTTCGATCGGCTTTTTTCTGAGTTGCTTGTAGGCCGAGCGTTTGCACTCGACGACCACCAGCGGGATGCCGTTGACGAAAAGAACGATGTCCGGGATATAGTGCTTGTCATACCCTATGCGCTCCACCTTGTATTCGCCCGTGCAGTGGAA
>JAIPEL010000127.1 GCA_021737185.1 Desulfobacterales bacterium
AGATGCCGTCGGCGCCGGCGGCCACCGCTGCCCGGGCCAGGACCGGGGCAAACCGCCGGTCGCCGCCTGAACTGCTTCCCGCGCCGCCGGGGGTCTGCACGCTGTGGGTGGCATCGAAGATCACCGGCCAGCCGGAGGCTCGAATGACTTCGATGCCGCGAAAATCGACCACCAGGTTGTTGTAGCCGAACATGGTGCCCCGCTCCGTTACGATCACCTGCCGATTGCCCGTCGAGCAGACCTTTTCCACCACGTTGGCCACATCCCAGGGAGAAAGAAACTGCCCCTTCTTGATGTTGACCGGCTTTCCGGCCCGGGCCACCTCCAAAACGAAGTCGGTCTGGCGGCACAAAAAGGCCGGGACCTGGATGATGTCCAGTACCTCTGCGGCTCTTGCCACTTCGCTGATGCGGTGCACATCGGAAAGAACCGGGATGTTAAGCTCGCTGCGCACCCGGGCGAGCACCGCCAGCCCCCCGTCCAGGCCGGGGCCTCGAAAGGAGTGGATCGAGGTCCGGTTGGCCTTGTCGTAGGAGGCTTTGAAGATCAGCGGGATGGAAAGCGCTGCGCACAAATCCTTCAGATGCCGGGCGATCTCAAGCGGCGTTTGCTCGTCTTCGATCACGCAGGGCCCGGCAATGATCGCCAGGGGATGACCCGCGCCGATGGTGACGCTTCCGATTTGCACGGATGTGGTCATGGGCCACGCTCATTGGGTGTCTGTAAAAAAATGCAACCGTTTCCGCGATGTTGCGCATGCATTATCCTTAGACCCGGTAAAAGTCAAGAAACGAACCGGTGCGTTCGGCCTCTTGATCGGCATCGTGCAACCTGCTATGGTCCGGAATGACTTTTTTCAGAGAAGGAGAAATGCAACCAATTGAAAGAAAAGAAAAAAAAGACTAAAATCACCATCGTCGCCGTGCTGGCCGCCGTCGTCCTGATTCCGTTGACCGTCTGGCTTTTCCAGCGCTGGGAAGGGGAGAAACCGCAGGTCCAAATGATGCTTTCTTCCCCGGCGGTTGGGCTGTCCACGGAGTTTTCGGTTCGGGTGTCCGACCCGGACAGCGGACTGCGGCAGGTGCGGGTCATGCTGATCGCCGATGGCCGGGAATCGGTTCTGGCCCAGGAAACCTTTCCGTCGGCAGGGTACTTCGGCGGGGGAGAGGTGGGCGATCGGGTCCTCACCGTGTCGGTGGAGCCCCGGCAGCTGGGGATTTCCGACGGTGCGGCGCTGATCCGCGTGGTGGCCGACGACTATTCCTGGCGCCGCTGGTGGAATGGGAACCGACGGGTGCTCGACACCCCGGTTACGATCGACACCCGGCCGCCGACCCTCGCCGCGATGAGCCGGGCCCACAACATCACCCAGGGCGGCACCGGGCTGGTGGTGTATCGGATCGACGAGGCGTGCCCGGAGCACGGCGTGCGGGTGGGCGACCGGTTTTTTCCAGGATATCCCGCGCCCTCGGGGGAGCCGGGGCTCTATATGGCCTTTTTCGCCCTTGCCCATGACCAGGGTTCGGACACTTCGCTGGTGCTCGAGGCCGCAGACAGGGCGGGCAACCGCGGCCGGAGCGGCTTTTCCTACTACATTCGAAAAAAACGGTTTCCGGAGGACACCATCCGCATTTCGGACCGGTTTCTGTCGATGACCCTGCCCAAGTTCGACGCGGCGGGGCCGGCGGAACCCGTACAATCCCCGCTGGATCGGTTTCTGGTCATCAATCGGGACCTTCGCAGGGCCAACTACCAACGCCTGGTGGAAATCTGCTCCCGGAGCGATGAGACAATGCACTGGAAGGGCGAATTCCTTCGTCTGCCCGGCTCGGCCCGGCAGGCGGCGTTCGCCGACCGCCGCCAGTATCGATACCGGGGCAACTCGGTCGATCGGCAGGTCCACATGGGAATCGACCTGGCCTCGGTGAGCCGCTCCCCGGTGCCGGCGGCCAACGCCGGAAGGGTGATTTTTGCTGAAAATCTGGGAATTTATGGTCAGGCGGTGGTGATCGACCACGGCTTCGGGATTTTTTCGATGTACGCTCATCTCAGCCGCATTGATGTAACGCCGGATCATGTGGTATCCAAGGGCGATGTCATCGGCCTTACCGGCAGCACGGGGCTGGCCGGAGGAGACCATCTTCACTTTTCCATGATTGTCGCCCATACCTTCGTCAATCCGGTGGAGTGGTGGGACGCCGAATGGATCGGCAACAACGTGACCGGCAAGATAGAAGCACTGCCGGCAGGAAACAAAGAGACTGCGCCATGACCGGCAAACAACGCAAATTCAAGGTGACCAAAACCATTCAGGGCATCAACGACAGGATTCGCTCCGGCGACGTGGTGGTCGTCAACGCCGAGGAGATGATCGACATCGTCAAAAACGAGGGGGCGGCAGAGGCGGCCCGGCGGATCGACGTGGTGACCACCGGAACCTTCGCGCCCATGTGCTCGTCCGGTGCGTTTATCAATTTCGGTCACGGCAAGCCGACCATCAAGGCCTCCCGGGTTTGGCTCAACAACGTTCCAGCCTACGGCGGCGTCGCGGCGGTCGACTGCTACCTCGGGGCCACCGAGCCTTGCGAAGACGATCCGCTCAACAAGGTCTGGCCCGGAGAGTTCAACTATGGCGGCGGCCATGTGATCCAGGACCTGCTGGCAGGCAAAAAGATCCACTTGAGGGCGGAGGGATACGGCACGAGCTGCTATCCGAGCCGCAGCCTGGAAAAGGAGGTTACCCTAAAGGGCCTGCCCATGGCCACATTGTGCAACCCGAGAAACGGCTACCAGAACTACAACTGCGCCGTGAACCTCTCGAAAAAAACGATCTACACCTATATGGGAACCCTCAAGCCCGGGGCGGCAAACGCCAATTACTGCTCGGCGGGCCAGCTCAGCCCGCTGTTCAACGATCCCCTGTATCGGACCATCGGACTCGGGACCCGGATCTTTCTCGGCGGCGGCCAGGGATTCGTGACCTGGCACGGAACACAGCACAATCCCAAGGCGAAGCGGACCGAAAAAGGGGTGCCCGTCTCTCCGGCCGGCACCCTCTGGGTCATGGGAGACCTCAAGCAGATGAGCCCCAAGTGGCTCATGGGCGTCAGCATCCGGGGCTACGGCTGTTCCCTGGCAGTGGGCCTGGGGGTGCCGATTCCCGTGCTCAACGAGGAGATCGCCGCTTTCACCGGGATATCGGACGAAGACCTGTTCACCCAGGTCGTCGACTACAGCAGCGACTACCCCAACGGCACCGGAAAGACGCTCGGACAGGTCAGCTACGCCCAGCTCAAGAGCGGATCGATTCAACTCGGCAAAAAGACGGTTCCGACGGTTCCCCTGTCGAGCATGGTCAGGGCCCGGGAAATCGCCGAGATGCTCAAACAATGGATCGTCAAAGGCCGGTTTTTCCTGGGAGAACCGCAGGCACCCCTGCCGGGCTGATCGAAGGCCCCGGCAGGAAAAGTCCATCGGCCTGCCGGCGCATTTTCCGATCCAAAGAGCCAATCTGATGACCAAGGCAGACAAGATTCGTACGTTCATCGCGCTTCCGCTTTCCGATGGGGTGCAAGAAGAGCTCGGCCGGCTTCAGGAGGATCTTCGTCGTGGAGGCCTGTCGGCCCGGTGGGTGACGCCGGCCAGTGTGCACCTCACCCTCCGCTTTATCGGCGACATCCCGCACGCCGATGTCGAGCCGATCGCCTCGGCCATGGCCGAGGCCGCCGCTGGGTACTGTCCGCTTCGACTCCAGGCCCGGGGGATGGGCGTTTTCCCCGGCATCCGGAAGGCGCGGGTGTTGTGGGTCGGGCTGGGTGGAGAGACGGAGGCCCTGTTCGGCCTTCAGCAGCGCCTGGAGACCGAGCTTGCCGCCGTCGGCTTGGCCCCGGAAGCGAGGCGCTTCCGGGCCCACCTGACGCTGGCGCGATTCAAGGACCGGCCCGAGCCGGGCCGGATCGTCGATCTGCTGGATCGATTCAGCGATTTTACCGCCGAGCCCTTTTCGGCTTCCGAACTGGTATTGTTCAGGAGCCGGCTGACACCCGAGGGCGCGGTCCACACCAGGATAAAAGAAATTTTGCTGGCGCCGTCCCATGAGGGCCGGAAGCCGGCAGAAGGCAACGGGAGGACGACATGAGCAGCAATCAGCCCGACAAGCAGCGCGCCGTGGAAAGCGCGATGTCCCAGATCGAGCGCCAGTTCGGCAAGGGCGCCATCATGAAACTCGGAAGCCGGCCGGTGGTCGATGTGCCGACGATTTCCACAGGTTCCCTGGCCCTGGACAAGGCTCTCGGCGTCGGCGGGCTTCCCCGGGGCCGGGTCATTGAAATTTTCGGCCCGGAATCTTCCGGAAAGACCACCCTGGCCCTTCATGCCGTTGCCGAAGCCCAGCGTCTGGGCGGCATCGCCGCCTTTGTCGACGCCGAGCACGCCCTGGACACCGTCTATGCGCGAAATCTCGGGGTCAACTGCGACGATCTGCTCGTCTCCCAGCCCGATACCGGGGAACAGGCGCTGGAAATCGCGGACATGCTCGTTCGAAGCGGAGCCATCGACATCCTCGTGATCGATTCGGTGGCCGCGCTGGTTCCCCGGGCAGAGATCGAAGGCGAGATGGGCGACTCCCACATGGGGTTGCAGGCCCGGCTTATGTCCCAGGCGCTGCGAAAGCTGGCCGGGACCATCGGAAAGACCAATACCGCCCTGATCTTCATCAACCAGATCCGCATGAAGATCGGGATCGTCTTCGGAAACCCGGAGACGACCACCGGTGGAAACGCCCTGAAGTTTTACGCGTCGGTGCGGCTGGACATCCGGCGCACCGGGGCCATCAAGGACGGCCAGGAGGCGATCGGCAACCGGGCCAAGGTGCGGGTGGTCAAAAACAAGATGGCGCCGCCGTTCCGCGAGGCCGAATTCGATATCATGTACGGCGAGGGAATCTCCCGTAACGGCGACCTGCTCGACATGGCCGTCAGCGTCGATCTCGTGGAAAAGAGCGGCTCGTGGTATTCCTACAATGGAGAACGGATCGGCCAGGGCCGGGAAAACGTGAAGAATTTCATGAAGGACAACCCCGATCTTACCGACGAGCTGTACAAGAAGACCCGCATCGCCCTTGGCTTGGATCAGGGCAAGGCCCCGAAAGGGAAAGAAGAAGCCGCCGGAAAGAAGGAAAAGGCTTAGAGAGGCGGTTGCTGGATCCTGGATCCTTGATCCTGGATGAGGCCTTGAAGAAGATATTCATTTTATTTAGTATCCAGCATCCAGCATCCAGTATCCAGCATCCAGGATCAAGCAGGAGTGACCGATGACAGGAAACGAGGTTCGAAAAGCTTTTCTTGACTACTTTCAAAAGCGCGGCCACAAGGTGGTTCGGAGTTCTTCCCTGGTGCCCGCCGACGATCCCACCCTGCTGTTCACCAACGCCGGCATGGTTCAGTTCAAGCGGGTGTTTCTGGGGGAAGAAAAGCGAAGCTACCAGCGGGCCGCCACGTCCCAGAAATGCGTTCGGGCCGGCGGCAAGCACAACGATCTGGAAAACGTCGGATACACGGCCCGGCACCACACTTTCTTTGAAATGCTGGGCAATTTTTCCTTCGGCGACTACTTCAAGGAAAAGGCCATAGAGTTCGGCTGGGATCTTCTCACCAGCGGATACGGTCTTCCCGCCGACCGCCTCTGGGTGTCCATCTACCTGGACGACGACGAAGCCGGGCAAATCTGGCACAATCAGGTCGGCGTGCCCGAAGATCGCATCGTCCGGTTCGGCGAAGAGGACAACTTCTGGGCCATGGGAGACACGGGCCCCTGCGGACCATGCAGCGAAATCCATCTGGACCGCGGCGAGGCTTACGGCTGCGGAAAGCCCGACTGCACCCTGGGCTGCGAATGCGACCGGTTCATGGAAATCTGGAACCTGGTTTTCATGCAGTTCAACCGGGACGCTTCGGGCAAGATGACCCCGCTGCCCAAGCCGAGCATCGACACGGGCCTGGGGCTGGAGCGGATGGCCGCCCTCCTGCAGGATGTTCCCACCAACTTCGACACGGATTTGATCCTGCCGATCATGGAAAGGGCCGAAGAACTCTCCGGGGTGGCCCGAAGCGAATCGAAGCAGGCCGACGTGGCCATGAAGGTGGTTGCGGACCACAGCCGGGCGGCGGCCTTTTTGATCAGCGACGGGGTGCTTCCCTCCAATGAGGGCCGGGGCTACGTGCTTCGGCGGATCATGCGCCGGGCGATCCGCTACGGTCGGAACATCGGGCTGACCCGCCCCTTCCTGCACGAAACGGCCAAGGTGGTCTTCGACATCATGAATCCGGCCTACCCCGAGCTGAAGGAAGCATCGGCCTTCATCACCAGCGTGATCAAAAACGAAGAGGCACGTTTTTCAGAGACGCTCGACTACGGCCTTCGGCTGCTAAACGACACCTTAGAAGAGATGAGCGCCAAAGGCGAAAGCGAAGTCCCTGGCGAGATCGTCTTCAAGCTGTACGATACCTATGGGTTTCCCGTGGACATCGTTCGGGACGTGGCCCGGGACCGGAAGCTGACCATCGACATGGACGGCTTCGATGCCGCCATGAGCCGGCAGCGGGAGCGCTCCCGTTCGGTGACCGCTTTTTCCGAGATCAACGACGCCTACCGGGGGCTGTCTGCAGAGGGGTTCAAGTCCGATTTTGCCGGATACGGCACCCTTTCCATGGGCTCCAAGGCGGTTCTGCTGGTGGCTGAAGGAAAAGAGGTCGAAGAAGCCGGTGCGGGCGCATCGGTGGAAATCGTCGCCGAAAAGACGCCTTTTTACGGGGAATCCGGCGGCCAGGTCGGTGACAGCGGCAAAATCACCGGCCCGGATCTGGAGGTGGCGGTGCTCGACACGGTCAAGGACCCCACGGGCCTGATCATCCACAAGGGGACGGTGCTGACCGGCACGATCCGAAAGAACGAGACGGTCACCCTCACCGTCGATGAGGAAAAGCGCGCTGCCACGGCGCTGAACCACACAGCCACCCACATCCTTCACGCGGCGCTGCGCCGCGTGCTCGGCAGCCACGTCAAGCAGGCCGGATCCCTGGTGTCCCCGGAGCGGCTACGGTTCGACTTCACGCACTTTTCCCAGGTGACCGCCGAGCAGATCGAGCAGATCGAACGGTTCGTCAACCGGAGGATCCGGCAAAACGTGCCGGTCGGCACCGAAGAGATGGACGCGGAATCGGCTTTTTCCAGCGGGGCAACGGCGCTGTTCGAAGAAAAGTACGGAGACCAGGTGCGGGTGGTTTCCCTGGCCGACTTTTCAAAAGAGCTGTGCGGCGGCACTCACACGAGCCGGACCGGGAACATCGGCCTGTTCAAGATCGTGGCAGAGTCGAGCATCGCCTCCGGGGTGCGCCGGATCGAGGCGCTGACCGGAGAGGCCGCGCTGGAATACGTTCAGCAAAATGCGCAGCTTCTTTCCGAGGCCGCAGGCAAGGTCAAGGACCGTCCCGCCGCGTTGCCCGCGAAGATCGAAGCGCTGCTGACCGAACAGCGGGCCCGGGAAAAGGAAATCGAACGGCTCAAGGCGGATTTGGCCAAGATCCGCGCCGAGGAGTCGACCGGCGAGGTCGAAACCGTCAACGGCATATCGCTGCTGGTTCAGAAGGTGGCGGCCGACTCGCCGGCCGCCCTCCGGGAGCTGGCCGACCGGTACCGGGACCGTCTCGGTTCGGGCGTGGTGGTCCTGGGTTCGGTGTCCGACGGCAAGGTCCTTCTCATTGCCGTGGTCAGCAAGGACCTGACCGGACGGGTGCATGCCGGCAAACTGGTTAAGGCGGCGGCGGCCGAAGTCGGCGGCGGCGGCGGCGGCCGGCCCGACATGGCCCAGGCCGGGGGATCGAAGCCGGAGAAGATTGACATGGCGCTGGAGAAAGTCAGGGAGATGATTCAGGAGATGTAAGTGTGAAAGGAATCGCTTTGGTGGAGGGCAACGAAATTGGCTACCCTTCCGAAGAGGGCAACTGTAAAGCACGAAATCCGAATTTCGAAATTCGAAACAAACTCGAATAACCAAAATTCAAAATTCGAAACAACGGCAACGGCCAGCTTAGGTTTAAAAAACCGAGGCTGATACAATCAGTTTTTTTGTTTCTGTCATTCTGTCATTTGAATTTTGAATTTGCCCTTCGACGTTGCTCCCTTCGACTCCGCTCAGGACAAGCAGGGTGGTGAGCCTGTCGAACCATTTCGGATTTCGTGCTTCGGATTTCGAATTTGTCAGGTTATCATCCTCCCTTGAGCACCTCGATCATCGAATAGACCCTCCCGGTTTGTCCCTTTTTCCGTGCTTCGGCCAGAAAGGCGACGGCGTCCAGGGTGCCTCGTGCATACACTTCTCTTCCGTTGACGTTGTGGGTGAAGGAGAAAAACACGGTGCCGTCGGCCGATACCAGGGAATAGGTGTGCCAGCCGTGGCCGGACAGGTATTGTTCGGGAATCTTCCAATCCCGCTTCTGCACCTCCGGGTTTCGCTCCTTTTCGATTTGTGCCACGGAAAAATCGACCCCGAGCTGTTTGAAAGAGTCCACCACCGCCTTGGCCGTGCCGCTGGTATCGGCCTTTCCCTGCTGGTGGCTTTCCACGACCCGGAGCCGGTAGCCGTCGAACAGCCCGGGGAAGTTTTCGGCGGCATAGGCCATCATCGCCTGAAACCCGACGATCTGTTTGGCCATGTTCGGGGCGATCACCGCCGAGATGGAAGAAGACCGGACGGTTTCGACCAGTTTTTCCCGGTCGCCGCCGGTGGTTCCCATCACGAAGAAAACCCCTTTTTCGCGGTAAAAGACGGCATTTTCGTTGACCGCGGAAGGATGGGTAAAGTCCACGCAAATGATCTTTTCGGCATCCACGCCCATGGCTTCGAGCGCTTCGCTTCGGCCGGCAGGAGCAAGCAGGGTGACAGCCACGCCGTCGACCTCGGCCGTTGTTTCGGTGATTTCCGGTCCGGTCAGGGAACAAGGGACCATCTCAAATCGATTGTCTGCCAGAATGTGCCTGGCCACGGCAAGGGCCATGCTGCCCGGCAGCCCGTTGACCATGACGGGGATGGGGGGCATGGAAGGCCTCCTTTCCTATTAGGGTATGCTGAAGCGATTTCGATATAGAATGTCGAAAATGCCTATAATGCCTAAAATGATCTAAAATGAGCTAAAATTTTGGCGTTGCCGTTTCTCTTTCGGCATTTCTTGGAGAACTGCTGCGCACACACCGCTTCCAATTTTAGGCATTTTAGGCATTCTAGTTCATTTTAGGCATTTTAAGTATTCATCAGTTCTTCCGCCAGCACCGCAAGCTTCGGAAACTCTTCTTCGGGAAGAACGGCCAGCACCCGGTTCAGGCTTGCCACCGCATTGGGAATTGCGGCTTCGAACCAGCTTTTTCCCAGGCCCGTCAAGAAGCCGAAGGCCCCCAGGACCTGCAGGTTCCGCGACAGGGCGCAGTAGCGAAAGCCGGCCAGGCATCGACTCTGCTGTGTTCCGCTCAATTCAGACAACCGATCCATGGCATATGCGGTCAGCGCCCTTCGGTGCTCGGGCGCCAAGTCCACATAAGGGTCGATCAGCAGCGAGGCCAGATCGTACTGGACAGGCCCTGTCCGTCCCCCTTGAAAATCGATAAAGTGGATCTTGTCGTTTCTGAGCATGATGTTTCGCGACTGAAGGTCTCTGTGGATGAATCCCTCGACGGCATGGTGTTCGATCCGGTCGGCGAGAAGAAAAAACTCCGCCGTCAGCTCCCGGAACGGATCCGGCCTCCCCAGGTGACCGGCCACGAAAGCCTCGCAAAAATAGCGGCATTCCTTTTCCAGTATCAGACCGCGGTCATAGCGCGGGCTTTGCCATGTCCATTTCGGGTCGAATCCCTCTGCTCCGTCCAGGCCCATGTGAATGGCGGCGTCGATCACCCGGCGGTAGAGGAAAAGAACACGCTGCAGCGGGCTTTTTATAACTGCCGCCTGCAGGTGCTGGTCGCCGAGGTCCTCGGTGAATACCAGGCCGGAAAACCGGTCGAAGCTGAAGATCTTCGGCACCGGCACCTGACGGGACGCCAGGTGCCGGCCGATGTCCACGAACGAATCGACCTCTTGGGTCCCCTGGCCGCAGCGGATGCCGTGAGAGGCCATGACGAGCGTTGTTTCTCCTGTGGATACCCGAAACCAGCGCCGCTGGGAGCCGTCTCCGGCCAAGGGGGAAAATTCGATGCAAAAAGGGGAGACGGCGGCAGCGGCGCGGCCGAATGCTTCGACGGCAAGATGCCGGGCGGCCGCGTCCAAATATCGGTCCGGCGTCCCCAGGTCCGCCCAGCACCCCGGTGCGAAATAGGCACAGACCGTCGTTCCTTCTGCGATCATCCGCCGGTAAAGATCGATGATGCTCGAAGCCCGTCCCGGCTCGATCATGGCCGGCACCCCGGGATCGAGGACCTGGATGCCGGTAAAGGTGCGCTTGACGATGGGCGCTGCTGCTGTCCGAGCCGGGTCCGGCAGGTCAAACCCTACGACGCGGCCGTCTTCGGTGGCCGAAACCGTGTTGATCTCGTCAAAGTCGGTCAACGCGAGGGAAGCCGGATGGGAGTGGCCGAGATGGAACCGATAGAAGGCGGCCAGGTCGATGTCGGTGTCGATGTCGGCGTTGACGACCATAAACGGGTGCTGATCGAAGAAATCGGCCGCATTGGCGATGCCGCCGCCGGTGCCCAGGATGTGCGCCTCTCTTCGAAAAAGAACCGGAATCGGATATCGAGCGGATGCCAGATGGGCCTCGAGCCGATCGGCCAGATGATGCGTGTTGACGATGACCGCCTCGCAGCCGGCCGTCGCCAGCCGGTCGATGAGCCGGTCGATCAGGGGGCGTCCCGCCAGGGGAAACAGGGCCTTGGGGGTGTGCTCCGAATAGGGGCGAAGCCGGGTGGCCAGCCCCGCCGCCAGAATCATCGCCTTAAACCGGGCCATCGCTTCGATCGGTGCATTTTACTCTGGATGTTTGACGAAAGCGGCTATCCGTAATGATCCAGTACTGGGCAGGGGGGCCGGGGGGTATCGGCTCTCCTGCCGGCCAAAACTCGCCATCAAGGCCGCGTAAAGACGGCCGTCTACGGAATGCTTTGCAAAGACCCTCGGCAAATCGGAAAGAAAGGGCACTTTTCCACGGCAGCATGGCGGCCGTCTCAACGCGGCCTAAATGGCTCAAACAGTTGCCCGGCATCCGACCCGACACCCCTCGGCCCCCTACGGGCCAGCTTGAGGTTTATAGAGATCCAGATTAGTTTGTGTTGTGATTTCCCTCAGCGGCGCCAGCCGCTCCTATAAACCGG
>JAIPEL010000020.1 GCA_021737185.1 Desulfobacterales bacterium
GGCTGGTCGAACGCTTTTTGAACGGTCACTACGATTTTCTCAACCGTTCCGAGGAGCGGCTTCCAGGGTACTACGCATCGGTGGGGGAATGGTCTCAAACCGAATTCGACGGCGGGCAGGTGGTCGTCCAGGACGGCTCGGATATGGCCGGAACGGTCTCGTGCACTCTGCACAACACCCTGGACCGTGTCCTGGGCGGCCGCTACCGCGGATACCTGGAAAACCGGCACGCCCGGCATTACTACCCGGTGGCGGTCAAGAGAAAGAGCCGGTTGGGCGACGGCCGGATTACGGTCGATGTGCGCCTGCGCTCCGGGTGCGTCGACCTTGCCGCAGGCCTGGCCTTCGGTCTGACCAACGTCGGCAACAGCCTGGTCCTGGCCCTGGACGCTGCGGCCGGGGAAATCCAGCTTCTCGAGTTTGTCAACAACCGGCGCGATTTTCTGCAGCGCAGTTCCTTCGAGGTGCCCATGGACCGCTGGCTGAGGCTCGAAGCCGCGGTGGCCGGAAAGCAGATCCGAGGATCGGTGGACGGCGAGACCTGCATCCGCTTCATTGCCCCGGAGCCGGTGTCCGGCTACGTGGGGCTCTGGACCAAGGGGGAAACCACGGCATACTTCCGGGGCCTGGCAATGGATGAACCTTCCGCCTGAAATCGAACCGCGTGCCGCAATTCCGGGTGAAAATCAAAGGCCGGACTGTTTACGAGGCCGTCAAGCTTGAAGAAAGTGCATTTTGCCTCCGGCTCGAAGGTCGTCAGGTAATGTGCCTCCGATATACGGCCTCCAGCGGGCAGGCTTCGAGACAGTCCCAGCACCCCATGCACAGGTCCATGAATACCATCGGGGGCTCGAAGGGCCCGTCGATCTGCTTGAGCACTTTGTGCTCGCAGGCGGAAACGGCGGGGCATATTCCCTTTTCAGGGTCGCACGCTCGCGGGTTGCAGCGATCGTAGTCGATCATGGCAAACGATTTTTTGGATTGGATCTGCATCTTATACCTTGTTTTTTCCGGCCGATCATGTTGCTGCAATCTCTTGTTGTCAACAGCGGTCAGTTGGATTCTGGCGGCTCGGCTTGGGTCGGCGGGCTGCCGGCCTCGGTTTGTGCCGGCGTGTCGGCTGGCTCCGGGGCCTGTTCCTGAGGCGGCGGCAGGGCCTGCTCCTGCCGAACGCGCTGGCGCTCTTCGCGCTGTTCGATGCGCTGGGCGACCTGGTCGAAGGCGGCTTCCAGGGACCGGGCCATGACCACCACTTCTCCGTGGCTGACGATGAGGCGCTGAAGCTGGGGAATCTTGAGACGGCCGGCCGCAGACAGGTAGACGGGCTGGATATAGAAGACCGCCTTTCCCACCGGCAGGATGATCATCCGGCCCCGACTGACTTCGGATCCGACCTGGTCCCAGAGGGTGAACTGTTCGGCGATGGTGGTATCCTGGTCGATCAAGGCGCCGATCTGGTCCGGTCCGTAGACCTGCTCACCCTTGGGAAAACTGTACAGGTAGATATTGCCGTACCGGTCCGGGTCGCAGCCGGCGATGGCCAGGGCGCTGAGGTTGGGGCGGTTTTCCGGGCTCATGGGCGACAGCAGCAGAAATTCGCGCCGGTCTCGGTCGATGAGGTTCAAGGTCAGATAGTAGGGCTCCATCGGTTCCGATTCGCCGCCGGTTTTGCCGCTCTTTGGCTGCTTGGCCAGCTCCCAGGCGTCCTCCTGGCGGTAAAAGGTGTCCGGATCGGTCTGGTGGTATTTTTTGAATATCCGCATCTGGATCTTGAAGATGTCCTTCGGATACCGGATGTGCCGGCGAAGATTCTCCGGCATCCGGGAAAGAGGCTTGAGCAGCCCCGGATAGATGCGGGCGTAGGCGGCCGCGATCGGATCCTTCGGGTCTGCGATGTAGAAATCGATGTCGCCTCCGTAGGCGTCGACCACGATCTTCACCGAGCTGCGAATGTAGTTTTTGCCTTCCTCGTAAGGGGCGGCGTTGGGGTACCAGGAAGAGGTGGTGTAGGCGTCCAGGATCCAAAACAGGTTTTTGTCTGTGACCACCACGTATGGGTCTTTATCGAGGGTGAAGAATGGAGCCAGCCGGGAGGCCGCCTCTTCGATGTTGCGCCGGAACAGGATGCGGCTTTCCTTCACGGTTTTGGTGGTGAAAAAGAGGTTGCGGTCCTGGAAGTAGAGGGAAAAGATCAGCTTCCGGAACAAGGAAGAGAGCGGAACCCCGGCGTTTCCCTGGTAGTTGCTGGTGACGAATCCGCTCCCCTCCGGATAGTCCATTTCTCCCACCTCGTTGGGGGCGACCGCGTAGTCGTAGGTGGACAGGCCGTAGTAGATCCCCGGTTTTTCGACGCTCACGCCCACCTCCGATCTGGGCGAGATCCCCTTGACGTACCAGCGCATCCCCTCTTCGCCGCGCTGGGCCGCCGGGGTCATCACCAGGCCGTAGCCGTGGGTGTATTGAAGGTGGCGGTTGGTCCACTTCCTGGCATAGTCGGTCAGCTTTTCCAGATCGATTTCCCGGGCGGCCAGATTCACCTGCTGGATTTTGCCGCCGATCTCGTAGCGGTCCACGTCGACCCCGGTGAAGTTGTAGTAGGGCCGGATCCCCTGGACCTGATCGTAGACGTCCTCCAAAAGCTCCCGGTCCCAGACCGGAATGTCGGCGATGTTGAGGCGGATCGCCTCCCGGGTTTCCTGCCGGGTCACCGGCTCCACCGGATACGACCGGGTTTCGACTTCCCCAAGGTTGTAGGCGGCCAGGGTCGCCCGGATGCTGTTGTCGATATACGGCGCTTCCTTGGTCAGTTCGTTGGGATCGACGATGTATTTCTGGATCGTGTCCGGCAGCACCTGGGTGTAGCGTAGGCCGAATGTGGCGGCCAACAGCGTGCAGCAGACGATGGCGGCAACCCACCCCTTCTTGAAGTTGACCAGAAACAACACGGCAAAGGCCGCCAGCAGCCAGGCGGCCAAAGAAGCCCAGATCAGCGGCAGGGTGACGGTCATCTGGGTGTAGCCCGGCCCGTAAAAAAGCGGGGTGTGGGAAGCGTCGTAAAGCAGATCGTAGCGCTCGAGAAAGAAGCTCCACCCCTGGAGGGCGACGAGAAGAAGCGCAAGAAAGTTCAGATGAACCTTGGCTCCCCGCGGAAAGCCCTTTTCCGTTGCCTTGAGCACGCGCCGCTCGATGCCGTAAAGCAGGCCCGTTGCCAGCAGCACGATGATCAGGGAAAGCAGCAGCCTTTCCTGCAAAAGCCGCCAGACCGGGTAGGAAAACAGGTAAAAGCCGATATCCTTGCCGTAGGCCGGATCCGTCGCGCCGGCCCCTGGACCGACTGCGAAAAACAGAAACGACTCCCATCGACCGAAGGCGGGATAGGCGACGAAAACGGCTAATACCAGCGAAAGCGGCACATACAACATCATCGACCCGCTTCGAAACATCCTGACCAGGTCCTGAACGCCGGCTCTTTTCGTTTTTCCGGCTCCGGACCCCGATGCCGAAGCGCCGATATAGCGCGAGGCGACCCGGAAATTCAGAAAAAAAATCAGGAAAAACGAGAGGGTGACGGCGGCAAAGACCACATACCGGTACAGGAGGCGGAGGATGAAATATCCCCCGTATTTCAGGGAGGAAAACCACCAGTAGTCGACCACAATGTCCAGGTAAAAATAGATGAACGCGGCGCAGGCGGCGGCCAGCACCCCGATCGCCCCGATCAATACCAAAAGCCAGCGCTGCCACTTTTTCATGTCTGCTCCGTTCGGCTGAAATGTGTCCATGCCCAGAGACACCTAATCTTAAATCCGAATTTTCAAATGACCAAACCATAATCACTTATCATTTCATGTGCATGAGGAAAATGCCATGGGGCGAAAATCGTATTGCCGGCAAAAAAAAGCGGTAAAAAGGGCGCTTCGCGCTGCTGCAACCGAAGAGGCCGGGTTGCAGGAATGCAAAAACCCATGCGGTGGAGCTTTCCGGCTTCCCGGGCTCCCGGCGTACCAGCCAATTTATGAAATTATGTTCATTATTTTTCTTGACAGAAGGTGGTCGGCCGATTATTTTGGTTTTGAACAAAATTTCATAACAGGAGGGTCGATGCCGAGACCGAGAAAGCGACGATTGGTACAGTTCGCCCCCCGGGTCGAGTACTACAAGCCCCAGGGAGTCCCCCTGGCCGGCCTGAAGGAGGCGGTGCTGACCGTCGACGGGTTGGAAGCCATGCGCCTGGCAGACGCCGAAGGGTTGGACCAGGAGACGGCTTCCCAGCGGATGGGAATTTCGCGGCCCACGTTTTCCCGGCTGGTGGCGGAGGCCCGGTCGGTGGTGGCCCGGGCCATGGTCAACGGCTGGGCCATTCGGATCGAGGGCGGCCCCATTCAGATGATGGGGCCCCAAGTGTCCGGCCAAGGCTGGGGCCGAGGTCGGAGACGGCGCCGCAGAGGAAACATGGAATAAAAAGGCGGCGCCGTAAAATCAACCATAGGAGGTGGCACTATGCCAGGGTATGATGGAACAGGGCCCATGGGAAGAGGGCCGATGACAGGAGGCGGCTTCGGCCGGTGCGGAACCGGGCGGTATACCGGTGCAGGCTACGGGGCAAGAGGTTATGGAGCCGGCTACGGTGCCGGATATGGCAGGGGCGCGGGCCGCGGTTACGGCCGAGGCCGGGGGCTTTGCCGCCGGTTCTGGGATTTCGGGGCCGGTTTTTTCGCCGGTCCCCGGGTTGACCGCAAAGAGGATCTTCAGGGCTACGCTCAGGACCTGGAGACCGAGCTTTCCACGGTGAAGCGCAGAATCGAGGAACTGGCCGAAACCAAAAGCGGCCAAAACGAGTAGCCCATACCGGAAGGCGGCCGCGGCCGCCTTCCGGTAAGTATTGTTTTTGGTAAAAAATAGGGAAACCTCCCGCTGTCCTTCCAGCAACTTCTTTCTTGGTTATCGGTCCGGAATATCTTCCCGTCTCCCGAGAAGATCCTTCTACAGCCCTCAGCGCCGTTTGAAAAGAATTTATAATTCAACTTTCGGGATTCAAGATGCCGCGAAATGGATAATTTGTTGCCGGTATACGAACTCGCCCCAAAGGATACCTAACATCAGCGCAGGCCAAAATATCTTCAAAAACAATGAGATATTTGGAGGGCAGCGGCGATCGAGGACTGTTCTGCGGGCGCTGATGTAAGGTATCCTAAGGGGCTCAGACAGCGTATACCGCCATCAAATCACCCATTTGGCTCCACTGGAGGCGAACCCCGAAAGTTGAGTGTTAAGCTTATAACTTTATGTATTTATTGGTTTTCAAGTTTTTTATCGCGGCATCCCCACCGCCGCGATAAAAAACCTTGACAAGCGGGCGAGTCATGGTAAGTTTCTTTATAAGCATATGCCCATAAAGTGAGCGGTGCACCCGGAGAGGGTGCGTTTTTCATAAAAAGATCCATCTCATGAACCAGGAACAGGAGCTTAGAATGACAAAAGTCGCAGTGAGCAGCGCAGGTCCGGGACTCGATTCCGCAGTCGATTCGCGATTCGGTCGGGCCGCCGGTTTTGTGGTGGTCGACACCGACACCATGGCAGCAGAATTCATCGACAACAATGCGGCCCAGGCAATGGGCCACGGCGCCGGCATCCAAGCGGCAGAGGCCGTCGTACGGGGTGGTGCATCGGCCGTGCTGACCGGTTTTGTCGGCCCGAAGGCGTTCCAGGCCCTTCAGGCCGCCGGCATCGATGTGGTCCAGAACATGGATAACATGACGGTCAAAGAGGCGGTGGAACGATTTCGCAGCGGTCAGATCAATGTTTCACAGACGCCCAACGGCGGCCGAGGACAAGGCACGGGCGGCGGAAGTGGAATGGGTCAAGGCGGTGGAAGAGGCGTGGCCGGCGGCGGAAGAGGTATGGGCGGCGGCGGCGGAATGGGCATGGGCGGGGCAAGCGGCAAGGGCCGCGGAAGAGGCAGGGGACGATGATCGCAGCCATTGCCAGCGGAAAAGGCGGCACCGGCAAGACCACTGTCGCCGCATCGCTTGCCGCGGTTTGGCAGGGTCCGCTGACCGTGGCGGATCTCGATGTCGAGGCGCCCAACCTGCATCTTTTCCTGAAAGCGGAAATTGCAGGCCGGCGGGAAATATCGATGATGATCCCGAAGGTGGACGAATCCCGCTGCAATTACTGCGGGGCCTGTTCGGACATCTGCCAGTTCAAGGCCATATCCGTGCTGGGGCAGGTCATGCTGACCTTGCCGGAAATGTGCCACGGCTGCGGGGCCTGCATGGCGGTCTGTCCGGAGGAGGCCATTTCCGAGGATTCACGACCCCTCGGTGAAATTATCTGGGGCAGGCGCGGCGACATCGACTGCTTCTCCGGAAGGCTCCGGGTCGGCGAGGCGATGAGCCCGCCGCTCATCGGACATGTCAAGGATGCCGCCGAAAAAACGGCGTCCGAGCGCAGTGCGGATTTGATCTATGACGCGCCTCCCGGGGTGAGCTGCCCGGCGATGAAAGCCGTCACCGGCGCCGACATCATCGTGCTGGTCACCGAACCCACCCCTTTCGGTCTGTACGATCTGAAGCTTGCGGTGAACTCTTTTTCAGCCTTCAAACGGCCCATGGGCGTGGTGGTCAACCGCGCCGGCATCGGCAACGACGAAGTCTACGACTATTGCCGGCAAAAAGGGCTGCCCCTGCTTGCCGAGATCCCCTTTACGCGGTCTGCCGCAGAGGCCTATTCTAAGGGGCTGATCCTGGCCGAGGCCTTCGAGGAGCACCGGGAGCGGTTTGCGGTGCTGGCCGAAGAGATCCGAAGGCGCTGCGTTTGTGCAGGGGAGGTGACGGCATGAAAGAGATCGTCTGCATCAGCGGAAAAGGAGGTACCGGCAAGACATCCCTGACCGCCGCCTTTTCCCATCTGGCCGAAAACAAGATGATCTGCGACCTGGACGTGGACGCTCCGGACCTTCACCTGATCTTGAAGCCGCGGATCGAGGCGACTGAAGAATTCTACTCCGGCAACGAGGCGATCATAGACCCCGACCGATGCGAGGGCTGCGGGCAATGCGCGGAGCTTTGCCGTTTCGGGGCGATATCTCAGTCCGGCGAGGTCTATGAAATCGATCCGCTTCGCTGCGAGGGGTGTAAGCTCTGCGTGGTGATGTGTCCGGAAGAGGCGATCGACTTTCCCCCGCGGCACTGCGGCCAATGGTTCCGGTCCGAATCCCGGTTCGGGTCGGTGTTCCACGCCCAGCTTTTCCCGGGGGAGGAAAACTCCGGCCGGCTGGTGGCCCTGCTGCGGCAGGAAGCCCGGCAGGCGGCTGAAAAAAAGCGATATTCCCTGGTGCTGGCAGACGGCGCCCCCGGCATCGGGTGTCCTGTGATCGCATCTTTGAGCGGCGCCGATCTTGCCGTGATCATTTCCGAGCCGACAGTTTCCGGCAGACACGACCTGGAGCGGGTAGCCGATCTTTGCGCCTACTTTGGAATGCCGGCGACCGTGGTGATCAACAAGGCGGACTTGAATGAGGATGCCTGCCTGGACATCGAATCATTTTGTCGAAAGCGGGGTCTTGACTTGTTGGGAAGGGTGCCCCATGATCAATTGTTTGTCGAGGCCATGATCCAGGAAAAGGCCGTCACGGAACTGGAAGACGCCGCCCTCTCCGACCGGATCCGGGAAATCTGGTCCGCCATCGAAATCCGGGCAGGGCTGAACGAACAGAAAACCCAAGAGACAATAACGCTGAAGGAGGAATAATGAACGCTGTCATTGCAATTCCCTCTGCACCGCCGGGGGGCCTGGAGGCCGAAATGGGCCAGCATTTCGGCCACTGTGAAATGTACACCCTGGTCGCCATCTCCGACGGACAGATCAAAGAGATCAACGTCATTCCCGCCGTACCCCATGAGCAGGGCGGCTGCATGGCCCCTGTTCAATACCTGGCCCAGAACGGAGTCCAGGGCCTCATCGCCGGTCACATGGGGATGCGCCCCCTGATGGGTTTTGCCCAGTTCGGCATCAACGTGTTCCAGGGCGGCACTGCCCGAACCGTCGGCGAGGCGATTCAATCCCTGCTCGACGGCAGCCTGCTCCAGTTCGGACAGGAGCACGCCTGCGGCGGCGGCGCGCACGACGACGGCTGCGGCGGCCACCATCATTAACAGAAGCAGGCGGCCAGCGGCGGGCGATGCACACAGCCGCTTCGCCCCCGGGCACTTTCCATGGTCGACGCTGCCGAACAAACTGCAGGGTCGACTGTAGAACTCATTCGCTTGCTCTTTCCGACGCCTTCCAGATCGTGGAAGCACCTCCCCGGGGGGGCCGGCGTTCGCCGGCCCCCCTCCCTTTAGAGCGCTTGGCCAAATCATGCTCCGAAAACGCGGGGCTCTGCCAAAGTCCGCGCAGCGGACGAACTAATGATGGGGCGCCGGTCGTATCGACCGTTGGAGGGACCCGCTTTGTCGCGTCCGACCGCGGGCGGCCACGACGGAGCGTGGCGCTCCATTTTTGGACTTTGACGGGACTCTGTCCGAAACCAAAAGACCGGTTGCGCTCCGTGCTGTTTTGCGTTATCATTGTCAAATATTAAATAGTTCAGATTTGAATAATTTATGAAAGGAGTGCCGTTTCATGAGTGGACTGGCCGTTGGAATCGGCGACGTGAGCCAAGAGCAGGTGCAAAAAATGATTGAAAAGATGGGGCACAGGGGACCGGACCGATCCGGGATCTTTGCCGAACCCGGTGTCCTTGTGGGCCAGAACTACATGAGGGCGGACATCGGCCCGGACCATCGAAACGTTGCCGTTCCGGTGGTGGACCGCAGCGAGAAACCCCGGGCGATCGCCTACGACGGCGAGATCGGAAACTGCCGGGAGCTGTGCGGAAAGTTCGGGGTCCAAGACGGTCCGCTTTGCGCAGAAAGGCTCCTGCTTCAGCTTTTCCGGTCCCGGGGGGCCGAAATGCCCGCCCTGCTGACCGATGCGGTATTTGCATTCGTGATCGCCGGCAAAGACGGCTTTTTTGCCGCCCGGGATCTGCTCGGCATCAAGACGCTTTTTTACGGCCGGAAAAACGGCAGCCTCTTTTTTGCCTCCGAACTCAAAGGGATCCTGGCCGTCACCGACGAGGTCTACGAATTTCCGCCGGGTCACATGATGGATACCGAAGGCAACCTGAAGCCCTTTGCCTCCCTGCCGGACAAGGCGCCGGACCGTTGGGAGACCGACGAGGACCGGGCGGTGGGAGAGGTTCGGCGAATCATCGAAAAAAGCTTCGACAGCCGGGTCGATTTTTCCTTCGAAACCGGCAGCCTGCTGTCGGGGGGCATCGACAGCAGCGTGATCGCCATGCTCGGCAGCCGGGCATATAAAAAACGGTTCGGCCAAAACGCCCGGATCAAGACGTTTGCCCTGGGAATGGGCGAAAGCGAGGACATCGTCGCCGCCAGAAAAGTGGCGGAGGCCATCGACTCCGAGCACCACGAGGTGATCGTCGAGCTGGAAGACGCCCTGGCGGTAATCCCCGAGGTGGTCTACCACCTGGAAAACTTCGATCCGTCCCTGGTGCGAAGCGCGGTGTCCAACTTTATCATCTCCAAATATGCCAAGCAAAAGGGAATCGAAGTTCTTCTCTCGGGCGAAGGCGGAGACGAGGTGTTCTGCGGTTACCTGTATTTGAAGGAAGAGCCGCCGGAAGCGCTGTTTGACGGGCAGATCCAATGCCTGAAGTTTCTGCACAACAACGCCGCCCTGCGGCTCGACCGCATGAACCAGTGCAACGGAATTCGGGTGGTGACGCCGCTGATTTCCGGAGAACTTCTCGGCTATGCCCTGGGACTTGCCCCGGAGCTGAAGCAGAAGCCGGATGCCGGGGGAAAAATGGAAAAATGGGTGTTCCGCAAAGCCTTCGAGGATCAGCTTCCCAGCGAGGTGGTCTGGCGCCTCAAGCAGGAGTTTTCCCAGGGATCCGGCTCGGCGGCCCTGCTGCCGAAGCATTTCGAATCGCTGATCCCCGACGAGGAACTGGCCGCCGTCCAGAAGAAGCACCCGAAAGTCCGCAGCAAAGAAGAGCTGTACTACTTTCGGATCTTCACCGAGCACTTCGGCGAAGGGCGTGCCGTGGACACCGTCGGCCAGTGGGTGAGTTTGTGAACCTGGAACCCAGAACCTTTTTTCACCACAAATTTTCGTCCGGAAAGTTCATCGCCTCGATGAAGCGGTCGTAGAACTGCGGGTGGATCGACAGCTCCACGTGGTCGATCTGCTCCACGATTTGGGTCGCCTTTTGCCAGTTGTGCTTGGACATCAGGGCCATTTTGGCACCGGACGAGGCCGCATTTCCCAGCGACAGCACCTTTTTGACGTCGACAGTTGGAATCAGGCCGATACGCATGGCGCTGTATGGGTTGACGTAGTTTCCCAGGGCGCCGGCCAGATAAATCATGTCCAGGTCCTCGGGCGCCACCCCCATTTCCGCCATCAGGATCTCCACCCCGGCGCCGACGGCGCTTTTGGCCAGCTGCAGCTCCCGAACGTCTTTTTGCGTCAGCAGGACGCGCTCTTCGCTGTAGCTTTCCTCGGGCCAGACCACGACAAAATCATGGGCCTGTTTTTTCTCCTGCCATAGAATCCGGGAGCGGAACAGGTCGCCGGGCTCGCTGATACCGTCCGGGCTGAGCAGCCCTTCTGCGTCGATGGCGCGGTGGTGGAGCAGCACGGACACCAGGTCCACCAGGCCGCTTCCGCAGAGGCCGCGGGCCTTGACGTTGCCGATCACTTCATAGTGCAGGTCGCTTTCCGACACTTGCACGCTTTCAATGGCGCCGGCCCGGGCGATCATCCCGCGCGAAATCCGCGCGCCTTCCAGGGCCGGCCCTGCCGCGGCAGAACATGTCAGCATGCGGTGTCGATTGCCGAGAAAAATCTCGCCGTTGGTACCAAAGTCGAGGCCCAGGATCATCCGATCCTCTTCGGCCGCTCCGGATGCCAGAATGAAGCTGATCAAATCGCCCCCGATGTAGCCGGATTTGCAAGGCATCACGTAGAGCATGGCCTCAGGGTGCGTGGCCAGCCCGAGGTCCGCCGTGCGGAAGCTGATTCCTTCGGTGAGCACCGGTGAAAAAGGAGCTTCGGCAATCCCTGAAGGATCCAGGCCGAGAAGAAAGTGCTGCATCGTGGTGTTCCCGGCGGCCATGGCAATGAAGACGTGCTCCGGGACAAGTCCGTTTGCCTCCAGAAGGCGCCGGGTGATCAGATTCAGGTCCCGGATGAGCATTTCCCGCATCCGCTTCAACCCGTGGTGGCTTTCCTTTACGTACTGCATCCGGCTGATGACGTTGGTGCCCAGCCTGGTCTGGGAATTGAGTCGGGAAATGACGCTGACCTCCAGGCCGTCCGACAAGTCGATGAGCTTTCCCACCAGGGTGGTGGTGCCGATGTCAAAGACGATGCCGTATCGGCCGGCCAGCGAATCGATCCGTTTCCAGGCCAGCATGCAGTTGCCGTGGATCAGGGCCTGACCCTCGAAGTCGGTTGTCCGCAGATCTTCGTAAAGGGAGCAAAGGCATCGGTAGGTGATCTTCATGTCCCGATACGATTCTCCCAGCGCGGCCCTGAGCCGGTAAAAGTCCGATGTCGGCGCTTCGATGCTGGGCGGGGGGACTGAGGCCCGCCGTCTTTCCAGCAGCGGGTCGAGCTCGTGGGCCGGACTTTGGCCATGCTTGAGGATCTGAAAAAGCTCCATCTCCCCGCTGTCGACGTCGGTGTGCACCGTCAGCGTTTTGTTCAGCCGGGTGCGGCACGCCAGGCGCACCCCGGCGGTCAGCTCATCGGGGGTGAGCAGCTCCCGCTCCTGTTCGTCCGGGGGGCCGACGGGCGTCAGCACCCGGAGCTTACATTTGCCGCAGGTCCCCAGCCCGCCGCATTCTCCGTCGAGATCGATCTCGGTCGGTGCCAGCGCTTCATAGACCGTCGTCCCTTTTTTGACCTTGATCCACTTGTCGTCTGGCAGCACGTTGAGCCAGATCGATTTGCGCCCACCGGTCCGGGGAGGGGCCTGATACGATTTTTTCTTCTTTTTCTTTTTGGTTCGAGGCAATTTTTTCATACGACCTCGCTGGTTAGAAGTCGTCCTTTGCAAGGATGGAGACCAGCTTCGCCTCCAATTCCTCGTAGTTTGCATCTTCCACGTGAAGCGACAGCGAAAGCCGGGATGCCACTCGTCTTGCCTGATCCATCAGGTCCGGGTCCAAGGGTTGGCGGATGTATATCACGCGCCGGTAATGTTCGAAATACCAGCTTCGCATCATCGGATCGTAGAGCTCCAGCGGCTGCCAGCAGTATTCGTCGAAATTGAGCAGCAATCGCTTTTCCAAAAAGAAGCTGCCGGGCACGGCTTCGGTCATCCGCCGGTACCGTTCGGTTCCCAGGAAAATTTCAAAGCAGTGGCTGCATGCAATCCGCGGCACCGAAAGGGCATGCAAGGCAGTGTCGATGCCCGGAAAGCATTGTCCGAACAGGCAGCAGGCGCGCTCTTTGCGCCGGTGGGCCTCGGCGATTTCAAGGGAGATCCGCCGCCTCAGTTCATCGGGTCTCAGGTGCAGATGCGCAGGAAGATATCGGATTTGCAGGTCTGGAAACCGGCGGGGAATTTCCAGAAAGCCGAGGGCGTCTTCAAAGACCCGGCAGGCGATGATGCATCTAATCACTGCAGCCCCCTTCGCAGCGGCGGGTCTGTTACGGGGAGCGGAAATAAACGATGATCCAAAATATATCATCTCCCAAGTATGATGGAATCGTAAAAGGTCCCCGAAGCGTCATGCCGGACCCCGGATCAAGTCCGGGGCAGGCTTTTTTGATCCGGGGGCATCCAGAAGCATTTGAATTTACTGGATCCCCGCTTTCGCGGGAATGACGAAAATAGGGAAATTCGGACTTTTTACGAAGGCAAATGCGTCGGAGAAGAAAATTTTCAAATTCCAAGCACCAAATACCAAACTTCAAACAAGCACCAAGCACCAAATCAGAATATCCAAACACGGATAAAAGCCTTTCTAAAGGTACTTGTTAGGAATTTGGTGCTTGGGATTTTTTATCCGAAGTCTCCGGTTTTTATACTTTCATTTCCTCCGTGCGGCGGGAATGACATCAGACGTCGACGATTCGGGGAAACCGGCTGCGGAGGCCCTTGACCGCCGCCGGGTCGAGCCGGTGTGCGTGTTCGTCGAGGATTTCGTCGACGACCGACTGGGCCCGGATCAGGGGCGTCGGCGCGCCGCGGCCGACCCAGCGGTCGTATTGCTCTCGAACTGCCAGCTTCGGGTAAAAAAATTCACTGAACATATGCTCTACGGTGTGTTCCTCGGTCACGTAGTTGCCGCCGGGCCCGACCCGCTCGATGCATTCCAGGGCCAGGGTTTCGGCGTTGATGGTCACTCCCCGCAAGAGCCGTTCCACCATCCCGATAATTTCATCGTCGATGACGTACTGCTCGTAGGAGATCGAGTTTCCCGAGTCGAGCATGCCCGCGGCCAGGTGGACGAAGTCCGCACCGGCGCGGCCCAGCAGCAGATTCGACACTCCTTTTTCGAACCCGGCCTGGATGTCGGGCTGTTTGGCGTCGGTGAGCCCCGCGCTGGCATAGATGGGCAGCCGGTAGCGGTGGGCCAGGGCCACGCAGCAGGTATTCAACATGGCGGTTTCCACCGACCCCACGGCAAGGTCCATGGTGCGAAGGTCCATGGTCATGGGGACGCTGCCGTACATCACCGGCGTCCCGGGGGACATGAATTGGACCAGTGCCGCGCCGGCCAGGGCTTCGGCATGGAGCTGGGCCAGGGTGCCGGCCAGCGTCGCCGGGGCCGTGGCCCCGGAAATGGGCGCCGGCGCAAAGGTCACCGGAATCCCTCGACTGGTTAAAAATTCCAGGATTTTGATCGATTCACCGTCCACGGTCAGCGGGCTGATCGGATTGGTCATCACCGACACGAACGGTCTTTGGCGCAGGGGGGCGTTGCCGCCTGCAACATCCTCAGCCAGTTCGACCATCTGCCGGGCGCCTTCAAGGTTGTCGACCCCCCCCATGACATGCTTGTTCGTGTGCAAAAGCGCATGGAAGAAGTCGTTCAGGTGATAGGCGTCCGGGGCCAGGTCGTAGGCCTGGCAGGCAATGATGTAAAATCGGATGTGGGATAGTTGCTCCACCAGGGCCGCTGTGTTGGCCACGTCGCGCAGCATGGTGGGCCGGAAGCCGCCTGTGGCCAAGTCAAGGATCTGAAAGGCGCGCCCCCCGTTTCCGAAGTAGACCTGGCCGCTTCCCAGATCGAGGTCGTTTTGGCCGTCTCTTGAAAAGAGGGTGAAGCGGTCGGGCGCGGAGGCCAGCTGCCGGTCGATCCATCCGTCCGGGAGCCTGGCGCGTCCGTCTGCCGGCTCCACCTGGGCCCCCGAAGCCCGGAGACGATCGAGCATCTGCTTATCCAGGATCCGGATCCCGACGGTCGTCAGAATCCGCCGGCCGGTCTCGTCGATCTGTTCAATGTCCGCTTCGGAAAGAAACTGCCGCATGGTTGTCCGATTCCTGTATGAAGTTGAACTCTGAACCATCCACATGGTTCCCGCCGCGCTGGGGAAGCGATTAAAGTTTTCCCAGCAGCTGGTCGATCTCCTTGGCCAGTTCGGGGGCCATTTCCGGGTCGAGCCGGTGGGAGGCCAGAAGCTCGCGGGCCTTGTCGTTGGCGCGTCGGTACAGGTCCTTTCCTCCCTCGGCCATCCACGCGTCGTATCGGCTCCGATCCATGAGTTCCGGCAAAAAGAGCGCCTCTTGAAAGTGGTCGAAGGTGTGATCGTCGGTGAGAAAGATCCCCCGGGAGCCCGCGCCCTTGACCCGATCCAGGGCCTCCAGCGCCAGGGTCTCGTCATTGACGGGAATGCCCTTGGTCAGGTGAAGGGCGGCGGCGATCAGTTCGTCGGCGATGGTCACCATTTCCAGCGACGAGGTGTTTCCGTATTCCAGGTAGCCCACGTCGTGGATGAGATTGCACCGGGAGAGCATGGCCGTGACGATGGACAGCATCGCCTCGGCGCCGGCCTGGGCGTCGACGGCCTTGGAGTCGGTGGCCCCGGCAAACGACCAGATGGGAAGTCCGTAGATCTCGTCTCGCATGTCGGCCAGGGCGGCCTGGGTCAGGCTCCATTCCGGACATCCGTAGGAGACGACCGTCGATTTCATGTCCAGGACGCTGACGTTGGGACCGAAGAGAAAGGGGGCCCCTTTTCGGGTCATCTGGTGGATGATCAGCCCCATGAGATTTTCGGCAATGCCCAGGGCCATGGCGCCGGCCAAGGTGACCGGCGCTCCCCCGCCGGCGTTGGACCCGGAGGGAAGGCAGATCGGGATCTCTTTTTCGGCGCAGAAAATCAGGCGGTCCACCACATGGGCCGGAAACCGCAGGGGGCTGATCGCCTCTGAATAGTTGAGCAGAAAGGGTTTGCGCCGCAGGGCTTCCTCCCCGCCGGCCACCAGACAGGCAATCTCGTGGATCTTGGCCATGTCCTGCCTGCGGTCGGCGATGAACACGATCGGCTTGTTCGTGTTTTTGACCATTTCGGCAAAGGCATAGACGTAGATGAATTCGATTTTCGGCACGTCCTGGGGATTGCTCATGGACATGGCAAAGGACATGTTGTCCAGGCCGTCGATCAGCCGGGCAAAGCGGCCGGTGTCTGCCAGCACGCACTGGCGGCGCTCGCCGCTTTCCAGGTCGAGGGTGAAGGTCGTGTCCGAACCGGTGCCGAAGTAGAAATTTTCGTCCGCCAGGGCCATGGCCTTTTTTCCGTTCTGGTCGTAGAGCGCGATCTGGCGAGGGGCGGTTTTCAGCGCCTCTTCGGCCATGTAGGCCGGGATGCGGATCCAGTCGCCTTCAAACGGCCGGGCGCCGGCATCCACCAGCATGGCCCTGGCCCCCTCGTGCTCCATCTTGATCCCGGTTTTTTCCAGAATCTCCAGCGCGGCCGTGTGGATGGCCAGCGCCTGCTCCCGGCTCAGCACTTTGAGCCGCGGTTGAAAGGTCGGTATCGGTAGGCTGTGCATCATATTCTCCTTCCGGATCGAAAAGCGCAATGGCTGTAGCATTTTCTTCGTTGCGGTGCCGGCTGAAAAAGCGCCCCGTGCCCGATCCGTCCGCCGTCGGGGTGCTGCAGACCGGTTATCCGGCAGCCAGAACCCCCTTGGCTTCGGACACCGCAGAGCCGGCATCGGGGGCGTATCGATCGGCGCCGATCTCCTTGGCGAACTGCGAGGTCACCGGCGCTCCGCCGATCATGATCTTGACCTTGTCGCGGTGGCCTGCCTGCTTCAGGGCTTCGATGGTCGCCTTCATCGAGGGCATGGTCGTTGACAGCAGCGCCGACATCCCCAGAATCTGGGGGGCTTCGTCGGCCACTGCCTTGACGAAGGCCTCCGGGGCCACGTCCACCCCCAGATCGACGATGGTAAAACCGGCGCCTTCGAGCATCATGGCCACCAGGTTCTTGCCGATGTCGTGAAGGTCGCCCTTGACGGTTCCCATGATGATTTTCCCCTTGCTGGAAACCGTGCCGGCCTGGAACTGGGGCTTGAGCAGCGCTACGCAGGCCTGCATGGTTTTGGCCGAGCGGAGCATCTGGGGGACGAACATGGTCCCCTGGGAGAACTTCTCCCCCACGACGTCCATGGCCGCGATCAGCCCTTGGTCCAAAATCTGCTGGGGATCGCTTCCGGCATCGAGGGCCTTTTGGGTTTCCTTGACGGCTCCATCCATGTTTCCCTTGATGATGGTTTCCGACAGTGCAGTAAAGTCCATGAGTATTCCTCCTATGCGTGCTTTGAAAACAACCCTTTTTCGTAGGCGTCGATGAATTCGGCGCAGTATTCGTCACGGCCCAACATCATGTTCACCGCCGCCAGTGCCGACATGAGTTCCGCATCCGTCGGATCGCAGATGGCCGCCGAAAGGCCGTGGGCAAGGGCCAGGCCGAGAAAGTGGCGGTTGATCAGCCGGCGGGCGGGCAGACCGAAAGAGATATTGGAAAGACCGCAGATGGTGCCGACCCCGGGAAACCGCTCGGCAATGCCGGCAATGGCCGCCAGTACCGCCGGGCCCATCCTGACGTCCACGGACACCGGCTGGACCAGCGGGTCCACGAAAATGTCTTCCAGGGCCATGCCGGCGGAGGTCAGTTTTTCGATCAGCTCCGCCCCCACCGCGATGCGCTCGTCGGCCGTGGTCGGCATTGCGGCCTGCGCCATGCAAAGGGCGACGACTTTGCAGGGATTTTCTGCGACCACCGGCAAAAGCGCATCGTACCGGTCTTTTTCCAGGGAGATGGAGTTGATCAGCGGCCGGCCCTTGTGGACGGCCATGGCTTCTTTGAGCGCCTCCGGAGCAGGGCTGTCAAGGCAGAGAGGGGCGTCTACCGCCTCTTGCACTGTCTCGACTAGCCAGGGCAGAAGCACCTTTTCCTGCTCCAGAAACGTGCCGGCGTTGACGTCGATGTATTGTGCGCCGGCGTCGGCCTGGGCTCGGGCCACGGCCTGGATGGCAGCCGCATCCTTTTTCCCGACGGCTTCGGCAATTGCTTTGCGGCTGGTGTTGATCTTTTCTCCGACAATGATCATGGCGTCTCCCCCTGCTGTTCGGCACGAAAAAGCGGAGTCCTTCCCCCTTCATGCGGGCAATGCTCCCCGATGGAAAATGAAAAAATGATACGAAGTTGCGGAATGAAACCAGCGGCGGAATTTAATCCAGCTGCGCTATTATTTCGGAACATTCGATAAGTTGCTGATATTCTGGACTCTAACAAATGAAAACCAAAATGCAACCCCCTCGGGCCGAGACGCCGGTCTGCGACAGCGCTCACCGTCCAGCGGTTGTTTTCCAATGAAACTTCAGCAGCAGTCCATATTTTTCGAACGGGTGAATTTCAAAAACCGTCACTTGCGTCAAGGAAAATCGGCGCCGGAGTTTAAAAAAGTGAGCGGAAAGGCGTCAGCCCCGCCGCTGGCCGGGCCGATTCAAGATTCCAAATTCAAGGTTCAAGATTCACCTGAAGGAATTTTATAGGAATCTTTTGGCTTTATCGGCCAGTTTGATCAAACGTGAAACTTGTGTCGAAGCCCCTGACGGTGGAGGGACGCGCTCTGTCGCGTCCGTGTTGCCAGCAATGACCCAATACCGGCCACGACGGAGCGTGGCCCTCCAACCTCCAAAACCCAAGGCGGGGACAGGTCGGTTATTGCCGCCGGCTTCGACCGAAGTTTCACATAAGCCCCGCCGCTGGTCGCTGGGGCGGCCAGTTTGATCAATACTGAAACTTATATCGAAGCCCCTGACGGTGGAGGGACGCGCTCTGTCGCGTCCGTGTTGCCAGAAATGACCCAATACCGGCCACGACGGAGCGTGGCCCTCCAACCTCCAAAACCCAAGGCGGGGACAGGTCGGTTATTGCCGCCGGCCTCGGTCGAAGTTTCACATAAGCCCCGCCGCTGATCTCATGGCGACCAGTTTGATCAAGGGTGAAACTATGCCATTTTGGCCTAGTTTCACATAAGATACTGGACGATGAGCAGCAGGGAAAGAAGAAACAACACCCGCCGAAGCCAGCCCCGGTAGGTCTGATTGTCTATTCGGTCGCGAAAGATCATCCCCACAGCCAGGGCGATCAGGCCGGCGGCCGCCAAAGGAAGAGTTGATCCTCGTTGACGGTTGCCGGTTTCTGGAACGAAAACGATCCGATGAATCGTTTGACCATTCAACCAATTAACCAATCAACAACTCAACCACTTCTTCGCGGTCGAATTTTCCTGCCGCAGTCACCGGGATTTTTTCCACCACCCGGATCCGCCGGGGAACGGCCTGCGGCGCCAGGTGATCGGCCAGTTGACGGCGCAGGGCGTCCGGGTTCACATCGCCTTCCACCAGGGCCCCGATGGCCGACTGACGGCCGTTTTCCGTCGGCAGCGCCGCCACCACCGCCTCGCGAACCCCTGGAAAGGACCGGATCCGTTCCCGGATCTCCTCGGTATCGACCCGTTTGCCGCCGACTTTGACCACGCCGTCGGTTCTTCCCAGCAGGGTGAAGCCGGCCCCCGGAGCTGCCGCGGCCCGGTCTCCGGTCTTGAAATACCCCTTTGCATCGGTGGGAAGCTCGGGGGACAGAAACGGCGAGCGGACGTGCAGCTGTTCGGCGGCGATCTTCCAGTCCACGGGGGAAAAGGGGCGCAAGTCCTGCCGGCCTTCCGCCCGGCAGCGCGCGGCGATGCCCCCGGTCTCTGTGGAGCCGTAGATTTCTGTCACGCCGGTGCCGGTTTTTTGAAAGAAGGCGTCGGCGTCGTCGGCATCGAGGGGGCCAGCCGAGGAAAAGGCGAGGCGAGGAGACGGACAGTGCGCGTCCGCTTCTTTCATGGCCCGGTAGTGGACCGGCACGCTGACCAGAATCGTGGCCCGGCAGGCCTCTGCGGCCGCGGCGATCTCCCTGGGAAACGACGGCGCTGCGGCCGAGACCGCCGCCGATCCAATGAGCGGGGCCAGCACCGAATACAACAGCCCGTAGATATGCAGGGCGGGCACCGTGGCCACGATCCGGTCCGCCGGCGAAAACCCGTAGGCTTCCACCAGGTAGGCCGCTTCGCCGATCAGGTTCTCCACGGTCTTGGACCAGATCCGGGGCCGGCCGGTGGAGCCGCCGGTAAACAGGTAGACCCACCCGGCGTCCGGCGGCGGTGGGACGAAGTCGGTGGTTTGGAATCTGCCGTCCGGCACCGGCAAGAGGGCCTGGACCCCGGAAGGAAGGGGCGCGTCCCTGTCGACGACGGCCAGGGTAAAGTCGACCTGGCGCCGCAGCTGCTCCATCACGGCGATCGAGACGGTATGGGGAAGAAGCAGGGGCCGTCGGGTGAAAAGGCCGGCGATCAGGGCGGCGGCGATCACGGCCCGGTTTTCTGCAAAGAGGCACACCGGCCCGGAAGAGCCGGCCATGGCCCTGCGAAGATACGCGGCCATGGCGTATACCTGCCCGTAGGTCGTTCCCGGAAGCAGAAATTCCCGCTCGGGCCCCGCCGGCCCGGCCATCAGGGTCTGGATGGCGCGGGCCGATTGTCCTGCTGCGAAATGGTGTCGATTCATGACAAAGCTATTCCTCGGCGAAACTGTTGCGGGCCGACCAAAACGACGGCATGTGGGCGATCAGACGAAGGAGGCTTTCGCGATGCTGCCAAAGCCTCCGGGCGAATTTTCTCCGCCATGGCTTCGAACGGTAAAACCGCTGGACATGCCAGTTGTAAAGCCGGTCCAGGGTCTGAAAAGAGTCGATTCCCTGCGGCAGGAAGACAAAGTTGAGGCAGTTCATCAACGGCCAGCGGCACTCGAAGGTTCCCAGAGACGGGATCTCTTTCCATACCGGGGCTCCCGGAAAGGGCGTGAACTTGGCCATATTCATGTCGTCCAGGCCCAAGGAAAGCGCAAAGTCGCTCGTTTTGCGGATCGACTCCTCGGTCTCTTCGGGAAGTCCCATCATGAAAAGCCCCTTGACCCGGAGACCTTTGTCCTTGATGCGGTGCACGGTGCGCCGCACCCCCTGCAGATCGACGCCGGCTTTTTGCCGGGCGAGTACCTGTTCGTCTCCGGATTCGATGCCGATCGACACCATCAGGCAGCCGGCTGCCTTGAGCATGTCGAGCAGTTCTTCGTCTGCATGGCCCACCCGCACGGCGCAGTTGAAGCGAAGTCCCAGGGGACGGTCGGCCAGCTTTCGGCACAACTCGATGATCCGCCCGCGGTGAACGGTGAACAGGTCGTCGTAGATGTTGATGTGCCGAACACCGAAGCTGTCGCGCAGGTAGCGCATATGCTCGTAGATGTATCCGGCAGAGTTGAACCGGTAATGGCTTCCAAACACCGAGCGGTCGCAGAAAGCGCATCGATAGGGACAGCCGCGGCTGGTGACCATGGTCGCTCCGGGTCCGCGGATGTAGCTGAACAGGGGCAGGTGATAGCTGCGGGGAAAGCCTGCCAGCGCCTGGTAGGCCGGAAAGGGCAGACTGTCCAGGTCCTGTATCGGCTTGCGCGGGGGATTGACGACGATTTTCCCGCCGTCTCGAAACCCCAGCCCGTCGACTTGGGCCGGATCGCTTCCGGAGGCCAGTTCCGCCAACGTGGCCTCGCCTTCTCCCATGCAGAGATAGTCCACGGATGGAAACTCCGAAAGCAGCGGCCCGCCGACGGCCGAAATATGCACGCCGCCGAATACGGTGCGGATTTCAGGCCGTTTTTTCTTGAGCCGCTCGGCCAGCTCGACGCCGTCCAGAAAGCCGGAAGTGGTGGCCGAAAATCCGGCCATTTCCGGTCGGTCTGCGAGAATCCGCGCAGAAAAGGCCTCGTTGTTCGGCGGTGCATCGGGGCCGAGTCCGTCGTAAACGAAGACCCGGTGGCCTTCCCGCTCCAGCCACGCGGCAATGGATAGCAGCCCCAGGGGCGGCATCCGGTTTGCCGTGGCGGTGATATCCTTTCTTCCCGGCATCCAGTTGGATCCGGTCGGATGAATAAGGGCGATGCGCATGGGTCAGCGGCCTTTCGATACCGATCCGGTCAGTTTCTCCATGACCGGCCGGCCGATGAGGGTTTGCAGCGGCACGATCGACAGCCCCCGGCTGTGGATTCCGGCCACGATCTTTTCCACTTCAGACAGCCAAAGACCGCGTCGATCGCCGGTTTTGGGCATTGAATCGTGAAGCACGATCACGTCTCCGGGGCCCAATCGGCGAAGAATCCGGTCCGAAAGCCCTGCCAGCCTCCGGTTTCCGGCATCCCACCCCCGGCGGCTGAATGTGACCATATACATCCCGGCGGCCGAAAGTCCGGATGCGATCCGGGGGGTGACGATTCCCACAGGCGGCCGGAAGGCAAGGGGCCGAATTCCGAGCCTTTCAAGAGCGGCGGTGGCCTTTTTCAGATCCCGGCAGACCGCCTCCGGCCGTCTCAGCCCCAGCAGTAAATCGTGGACGTGGCTGTGGCAGCCGACCTCGTGGCCCCGGAGAACCAACTCCCGGGTCAGCTCGGGGTGGGCCTCGACCTTTTTTCCGACCACGAAAAACGCGGCCTTGACAAAGTTTCGGTCCAGCAGGTCAAGCAGCAACGGCGTCGCGGCCGGATCCGGGCCGTCGTCGAAGGTGATCGCGACAGACGGCCGGTTTCGGGGCCCCCGGCTGACCACGGGCGCGAAAAAACCGATCCGGGGAAGAAACGGGGCCGCCGCACAGGCTACGACAAAGGCGGCAAGCGGAGCAGCCGCCGCAGCCGGATGAATGGCACCTAAAACGGCGGCCCCGGCCAGGGCCGCAAAGCCGACCCGTTCGGCGGTGCTTCGAACCGGCTTCATGCTTTCTCCTTTGTTTTGATGCCGGACGCTGTCGCCTTCCACCAGATCAGTTTCCCGTTTTCGTCTCCCGAAGGCTGCCTTCGGTCGATCCGAAAGCCGCAGGCTTCGATGATGCTGCAGATGCGTGCTTCATTTCGGTAGTACCCCGGGACACCCTGGAGCCGGAGACGTATTTTTTCCAGGATCCACAAAAAGGCCCAACGCCGTGCCGGCGGTACCGCCGCCCGGACGAGGAGGATTCCGCCGGGCCGCAAGCTTCTGTAAATTGTTTTCAGCGTCTCTTCCAGCGTCGCATCGTCCAAATAATGAACCATGTCGAGCAGGAGCGCCAGGTCCGCCGGTACCGGCGGGGCCGGAACAGACGGCGCGCCGCCGGTCCGGACGACCGCGCGGTCTGTAAGGGCCATGGCCGCGACCCGGGCTCGATCCGTGTCCGGCTCGATTCCCCAGCACCGGGCTTCCGGATACCGCTCTATAAGCCATGCCGCGGGAACTCCATAGCCGGCGCCCACGTCGAGGATCGTCGAGACTTGCGCTGCGTCGCCCAGCAGGCCGGAAAACTCGGCAAACATCGGGTCGAATCGGAGCTTGAACCGAGCGAACAGCCGCGGATAAGCCTCCAGGTTCCGGTACCGCCACAGCACCCGTTTTTCGACGGAGGCTCCGGAAGGAAGAAGGCGCCGGCGGCGCTGCTGCAGCCGGATCATCACCGGCGGTAAAATGAGAAAGGCGCCGATCATCGCGTAGCCGATGCCCAGAAAAGAGGTGATTCCGGCGCTTTTGAGCAGGGTATGCTCGGAAAAGCACAGCACGCCGAATCCGATGAGGGTCGAGGCCCCGGCCATGAAGACGGCCAATCGGATCCGGGAAAAAGACGGATCCGCCAGGCTTCCGTAGCGCTGAAAAGAGCGGACGAAAAAGAGCGAATAGTCGATACCCATTCCGACCACGACAATCGACAGCATCAGCCCCGGAATGTCGAGGGGGCGGCCCAGCAGGGACAGGGTGCCCAGGGTGCAGACCATCGCAAACCCCACCGGGAGCAGAGATACGGCCGTTACGACCGCATCCAGAAAGAAGAGAAACAGCAGCACGACGACGCTGACGCCGATGACCAGCAGCAGCGTGGTAAACGAAGAAAAAAGAAGCCTGCCGAGCCTTTCCGAAAAAAAGGCCGGGTCGAATATGGTTGCCAGCGCCTTGTACCGGTCCCGAAATCGGGCGCCGTCGTAAGCGCTGCCGGGGGTCAGCGTCGAGACCTGGACCCATCGGCCGCCTTGCCCCCCCCTGGAAATTCCCGCCAGATCGAAGAAGGCTTCAGAAAGCGGCGCCCCTTGGTTCGTCGAATCGCCTGCCGAAAGCTGACGGAAAAACGGCTCGAAGGCGCCGGGGGAAAATCCGTAGGCGGCGGAGATCGCCGACAGCCGTGTTTTGACCTCGAAAACTTTCTCCGGGGTCCAGAACGCCTGCCAGGCCTCCCGGTTCTGCGCCGCCAGCATCGGACCGGGAAAAACCGCCGACGGAACGAAGCCCTTATCCAGCACGCCGGCTTCGATGTCCGGCCGAACCTTCAGATAGAGCGCGTCCATCTTCTTTCTTAGGCCGGCCAAGTCTTCGGATTCGACCATGACGAAGATGCGGTCAAAAATGCCTCCCCAGACCCGGGAAAACATCGCTTCGGCCGTCCGGGTCCGGGCGGAAACCGTGTTCATGGTGTTCAGGCTCACGTCGAAGCCGGGCCGGGCGAATATGCCCAGCACCAGGGCAGCGAGCAAGGCCGCTGCCGCCCCGGTGTTTCCGAAGCGGGCAAATCCGTCGGCAGCCCGCTGAAGAAGTCGGCGTGTTCGCCGGGCCGGAGGCATCGACTTAAAGACCAGGGGAAACACGGTGTGGACGAAGACAAAGGAGATTCCGATCCCCAGGGCGGCGAACAGCCCCAGCTGGCGAAAGGCCGGAAACGAGGTCAAGGTCAGGGCCGAAAAGGCGCCGATGCTGGTCAGTGCGGCCAGCAGGCCCACCGCTCTGACTTCCGTCGATGCGCTGCGCCCGTCGCTTTTCACCGAACGGTCGACAAACAGCAGGTAGGCGATTCCGTGGTCCACGGTGATCGAAACCACGGCCCCGCCGAAGCCAAGCACCATGGCAGAGATTGCGTCGGTAAACAGCGAATAGACGAAAAGAGCGGTCATGGCGCCGACCGCCGCCGGGACCATGGCGGCCAGCCCGAGCAGGGGCCGGGAAAAGGCCAGCAGCAGCAGGAGCACGATACCGGCGGCCGAGAGCAAAATCGCCGCCTCCACGTCCGAGCGGATCATCCGCTCGTTGTCCAAGGCGGCGCGGTAGGCGCCGATCGGGGTCACCGTCACCGGGGGGACCGCTCCGGCGGCCTCTTCGTTGAGCCGGACCGCCAGGGTTTCTATCTGTGCCTCGACCTTCCGCCCGAATTCCGTGTTGGTCGCCGATTGGGCGGGTTTGGCCGGCAGCAGCAGATGGGTGCCGTCTTCACTGATCACCCATCCCTTGTAGATGCGGGCGTTTTCGCTGGGAGCGGCCCCCCGGAGCCGGGCGAGGACGAGCTCCGAAAGACCCAGGGGATCGGCTTCGATCAGGGAGGCTTTTCCGATGCCGGTGAGCGAGCTAAGGGCGTTTATCGTTTCACCCATCCGATGCGCCATGGCCTCGACCGAAAGACGCGGATCCACCTGCCGCCGGAGCTGCTCTGCAGTGAACAGCTCGGAGAGGTTCGAGGCGATCTGCTGCACCAGAGACGGAATGGCATTCTGCCAGTTTGCCGTCCCCACTTCGTCGAACAGGCCGCTGTTTTTCAGGATTTTCCGGGCCTCGGCCGCATAGCGGACGAGAACCTCGGGATCTGCTTCAGCCAGGGAAAGGTCGATCAGCACCTGGTCCTGAATCGGGTGGTTTTTGAAAACGGCCGCCGTTTCGCGGATGACCGGGTCGGCCGTAGGCATCGCATTGAGCACGTCGGTGTCGATGTGCAGCCGGAAAACGCCGACGGCGAACAAAGCGCAGGCGGCAAGGAGGATCGGCAAAAGGAGCAGGGGCCTGGTCGATGTTCTCATGGGAGGTGCGATCCGATGGCCGATGCCGCCAGGTAGACAATAGCCAAGACCGCCAGGACATGGGCGAAGAGGATCACCGGCCGGTGCCGATGATAAAATTCGTTCATCTTCTGGATACGGTGCAATCCGCCGCACCACTGGCGGAACTTGTCGATTCCCGGTCTTTTATAGTTGTCGGTGGGCGATCCGCTCTGAAAGGCAAAGCAGGGATAGACGCTGAAATACTGTCCCTGCTCGTCGCGCAGCAATGCGTCAAATGCCTTTCCTGCCCACCGTTTTGCGGTAAGATGCTCGGCAAATGGGCGGTTGACCGCATAGGCATGGGCCAGACTCCGATACCGGACGCCGACAAGGGACCCGATTTCGGTTCGCCAGCTTTTTTTCACCAAACAGCCGAAAAAAAGGGCTTCCCACGGTCGGCCGGATATAGAGTCGATGCAAACCTTCAGGGTGTGGGGGCAGTAGCGGCGGAAGATCACGTCGTCTTCAAAAACTGCGATGGTCTGCGCGCCGGCGGTGAGGCCCGCCTCGAGGCACCGCATGTGCGATTCGAAAATGCCCTGTTCGCTGCTTTCCGGATGGCGGTGCACCGATACGAATTCGACCCTGTCTCCCAGCCCCGCCTGCGCGAACTCTGCCGTGGCCGAGGCCCGCCGGTCGGGCCGCTCTTTGAGCGAGATGCAGTAGATCTTGTCGAAAAAATCCCAGGGGGATTGGACTGCCGCCATTTTCGGTTCCTGTTTCTTTCTATTCTGTCGAAAAGCTTGATCCCGGGCCGCAGGGATGCTTATAAATAGAAATTGTCATACATCGTTTCCGTGTGGCAACAACTCCGACCTTGGCAAGAAGATGAGCCTTTGCCGCCTTGGTGCGGCAGGTTGACAATTTCTATTTAAAAAAACGAATTAAAAAAAGATGGCATTCCAGTGACCGCCGTGAAAGATTCTTTTTTCAGATGGCTGGCCGGAACCGATTTTGTGCAAAAGGCCATTGCCGACCGCGCCGATTTGAGCGCCTTCCGCCAGCCGCCGACGCCACGGATCCTCGCCGGGGTGTTTGCCATCGGCTTCAGTTATGTGATCGGATGGCCGGCCGTCGGCGCCCTGGGTGCCCTTTCGGTCTACTTCAATAAACCGCTGCTGGTGGTGATCGGCGGTCCGCTGGTCTACGTGCTTTCCCATCTGGTGTTCTTGCTGGGCATGTACCTGGCCGGCGCCGACTACACCAAGATTTTCCTGAGATGGGCTGTCCGGGTTGCCGTGGAAAAGCATTTTCACGCTGCCGACACTCCTCCCCCCTGACGAACCCTCACTTATGTGAAACTTCACCACTCTCAGTCCGTCATCCCGTCCGTAGCGAAGCCCCGCATCAAGTGCGGGATAAACTTCGAGCCGGGATCCAGAAATCCCTGGATTCCCCCGGATCAAGTCCGGGGCAGGCTTGTCAAGTCCGGAATGACGGCCTGAGAAGTTTCACAATTGATCAAACTGGCCGGTTAAGGCCTAAAGATTCATATAAATCTCCCGCCGGAGAATCTTGAATCTTGAATTTGGAATTTTGAATCCCGCCGGTCAGCGGCGGTGCTGTTTGAAAAACGCCCAGACGATTTCCGCCGCATCGAATTCTTCGAGCCCTTTTCCTTCCGGCATCGTCTCGGTAAAATGTCTTCCCGGCCACACGTGGCCCCATCCCTCGATCCGGTAGAGCACCACCGGAGCGCCTCCGCGTTCGTCGTCCCAGACGGTTCGATGCACCCGGCCGCCGCAGAGGCCCTCGGTTTCGGTTTGCCGGCTGCACCGGTTCCGATCGATGAAAATCTGCAGGGACTCGGGAACCGGCATATAGCTCCGCTCCCCGCCCCTTGCCGTCGAACGGCCGCCGTAAAACGGCACAAAATCATCGACGAGACCGTGGATCGACAAAAGCGGCAGGGCTGCGGCCGGCACCGGAATTTGCCACGCCGGCGCTTTGTCCGACGCTTTTCCCCCGGCCGATGCCCCCAGCGCTGCCGCCGCGGCGAGCATGTCCCCCCGTTCGGCGGCAAACCGGTAGGTCAGCATCCCCCCGTTGGAAAAGCCGGTCATGTAGATGCGGGTCCGGTCTACCGGTAGACGGCGGCACACCCGCTCGATGGATTCGGCCACGAAGCCCACGTCGTCCACCCCGTCGGCCGTGGCTTTGCCGCAGCAGTGCCCGGCGTTCCAGTGAGAGAGAAAGCCGAACAGGTTCATTCCCTCCGGGTAGAGGACGAAAAACCTTTCCCGGTCGGCCAGGCGGCTGAAGCCCGATGCCTTTTCCATGCCGGCGGCCGTGTCAAAGGCGCCGTGGATCACCACCACCAGCGGAAGGGGGCCTCTCCCATCGAAACCTGCGGGCACGTGGACATTGAATGCCCGCCGGAAGCCCCCGGCACGGATGTCTAACTTTTCCCGGTAACCGCCGGGTGCGATCCCTGCCGAATCCGGCATTGCCCGGTGGCATGCGGCCGCCAGCCACCCCGCGGCCACCAAGCATAGGCCGGTGAACAGGGAACGGATCCATCGGCGGTTTGTGAAATCCATTTCGATACCGTTACACCAATCGGTTTTGAAGGTCGGGCTCAAATTCTAACTTCTCAATTCTAAATTCTAATTTCTTTTTCGGATCCATTCCGGCGGCTGCAACCGGCCGCCGCTGACATCCCGCATATGGACCCCATCGACCCGTTCCCGCAGCCGCCCGGCCTCGTCCGTGATGTCAATGGCAAATACCAGCAGTTCCGAATCAATCCGGGTCGGAACCGCCCGGATCGAATATCGTTCCCCTTGCCGGGTGGGCAGCAGCACTCGGCGCCGGTCGATGCTCACTGGAAACGCCACGATGCCGGCGAACCGCTGGCCCCATGCGCAGGCAGCGTGAAACGCCCCGTCGAGGAGAAACGAAGAGCCCAGAAGTCGCCCCGGCTCCGGCCGCTGTTGCGGGCAGCAGGCCGCCGCCAACGCCGCATCCTTGAAAAGGTCGACTGCTTCGACCAGGGTCTGGAATCCCGGCCCGAAAGGGACCAGCTCCCGGTACAGCCGTTCTGCCGGTACCTGAAAGCCGGGTTCCTTCTCCGGTCCCGGTTTGGCAGCGGCGTCCGCCGCTCCGGGCCCCGGATCCTGCAGAAACAGGGCCGAGGCATGGACCTTGTAGCGGATGATCCCCGACCGGAGGCGGACCTTGGAGAGCATCTCGGCGGCGATGTCGCCGTTTTTCCCCCTGCGCAGGTCGCACAGAACCGGAATTTCAGCCGTGCCTTCTGCCACCGGCAAAAACCGCTCGAAACGGATGTCGGCCATGTGATCGACGGCCGCCTCCGGCCAGCGGGTGCGCACCGCTCCGGCCATGGTTTCCATGGCCTCCACGGCAGGGTAGACCGGCCGCTCTTGGAACCGGTGATCGAACAGGTCCGGCCGGACCGGGATTCCGATCGGCAGACGGGTCGTATCGGTTATCGTGGAAACTTTTCCCATATGCCGGCGGTTTTTTCGTCCACCTCCACCGGGGTTCCATTGGCATTGACGGCGCAATGCCGGGTAAACCCCTTGCAGGCGATCTGTCCGGATTCTTCGTGGGTGATGACGTAGTCGAATCGGAGCCGGACCCGTTCCAGCTCCGAGGGGCGGGTGTAGATCACCATGGGATCGTCGTAGTACAGGGGCCGGTAGTACTGGACGCCGACTTCGATGATCGGATAGACGTATCCGCTTTGCTCGATTTCCCGGTAGGGATAGCCGATTTCACGCATCAGCGAGGCGCGGCCGTATTCGAAATAACGAAGATAGTTGGCGTGGTAGACCACCTGGGACCGGTCGGTGTCCGCGTAAAGCGTCCGCTGCCGGCAGCGGTGCCAGTAGCTGCCGCCGTTTTCATCCTGGACAAAGGGCTCCTCTTCCTTTGCAGGAATCGGGACAAACGGTGCTGGCTTCATGAAACTCCTTTAAAGACGATACAGCAGTTGGTGCCGCCGAATCCGAAGGCATTGGATAGAAAATGCTCATAGCGGTGGCGCCGGACCTGGGTGGAAACGATGTCGACATCGGAGAACTTCGGGTCCGGTATGTGGTTGACCGTGGGCAGCACGAGCCCCCGATTCATGGCCTCGATCCCCAAGGCCGCCTCCACGGCCGCCGCCGCCCCCAGACTGTGGCCGATCTGGGACTTGTTGGATGTGACCGGAATGCCGGCCAGCCGATCGCCGAAGACGGTCCGAAGGCACTCGATTTCGCTCTGGTCTCCCTTGGGGGTGGAGGTGCCGTGGGCGTTGACATGGCCGATGTCCGCTGCCGACAGACCGGCGTCGTCGACGGCCTCGGTGATGGCCCGAACGATCGTCGCCGGATTGGGCAGGGTGAAGTGGTAGGCGTCGGAGGTCCAGCCGATCCCGGCCACTTCGGCCCGGGCCGTCAGCCCCCACCGCGCCACCGCCTCTTCGGCGGCAAGCACCACCACTGCCGCCCCTTCGGCCAGCACAAAGCCCCTCCGGTCGACGGAAAAGGGCCGGGAGGCCTGGGTCGGATCCGTGTAGGCCCGGTCCTTTTCGCCGACGCTGATAGTGGCCAGCATATTGGCAAAGCCCTGGATAATCTCCGGGATCAGGCAGGTTTCCACGCCGCCGGCCAGGACAAAATCGCAGTCGCCGTCGCGGATCATCCGGGCGCCGATACCGATGGCATGGTTTCCCGATGCGCATGCCCCCTGGGGAGAGAAAACCGGACCGGTGAAGCCCAGCAGCATGCCGGCCTTGCCCGACGGCACGTTCGCGCACAGATTCGGCAGCAGATAGGGGCTGACTTTCAGCGGCCCTTTATTGACGTAGTTGTCGGTGGCGATGCGAAACGCGTCGGTGCCGTTGAGGGCCGATCCGATCAGGCACGCGGTCCGCGGTCCGGTTTCTGGGTCGATCGCAAGTCCTGCATGGGCCAGAGCCTCTTTGCACACGGCCATGGTCAGGATCACGAAGGCCGCGTTCCAATTGTAGGCTTCCCTGGGGGTGACAAAGTCGCAGCCGGCCGGATCCCAGTCCGGGATCTCCCCCACCACGCTGGCCCGGGGGTCTGCCTCGCAGCGGGTCAGCCGGCGAAAGCCGGCCTCTCCGGCCGCGGCCCGCTTCCAGGTGTCGGCAAACGTTTTTCCCAGGGCGGTGGCCGCCCCGTAGCCGACGACAAAGACACGGCGGTTTTGGGGCGCCTTCATCGATCCATCCCCCGAAGCACCACGCAAGCGTTTGCCCCGCCGAAGCCGAAGGCGTTTTTCAGCACAAAGGGCTGGTCCAGGGCCCGGGTTCCTTCTGCGGCGCAGTCGACGTCGATCTGCGGGTCGGGCCGGTAGTTGATGGTCGGAGGCAGAACGCCGCGACCCATGGCTTCGACCGCGAAAATGGTTTCGATGGCGCTGGAAGAGCCCATGGCGTGGCCGATCATCGACTTGTTGGCCGTGACCGGGGGGATCCGGCTGCCGAAAACAGCCTGCAGCGCCTCGAATTCCACCTGGTCTCCGACTTTGGTCGATGCAGCGTGGGCGTTTACGGAGGCGATTTCCTGCGGTGATATCCCCGCATGGGCGATGCTTTCGGCGATGCAGCGGGCGACCGTCGGAAGATGGGGCGCGACGTAGTGATGGGCATCGGAGGTCATGGCCCAGCCGGCGATCGCGGCTCGGACCGCGATGCCGTGGGCGTCGGCGAACTCTTTGGCCGCCAGGATCACGGCCCCGGCGCCTTCGGAGACCACAAACCCCCGGCGGTGGCTGGAAAAGGGGCGGCTGGCCTCTGCCGGAGACGCCGGTCCGGCGCCGGGATTGTCTTGGAAGGCGCCGTTCATGGTGGCGAATCCGGCCACGATCGGGGCCACCAGGCAAAAATCAGCGGCGCCGCAGATGGCCACGTCGGCGCTGCCGTCTGCGATGAGCATGGCCCCGACGATCACGGATGTCAGGCCGGTGGCGCAGGCGGTGATGGTCGACAGGATCGGACCGGTGGCCCCGGTGAGCATGGAGATCTTGCCCCCCACCATATTGATGCAGGAGTTGGGATTCGCATACGGGGGCGGCAGTTTTTTGTCGGAGATCATCCGGCGGTCTGCGTCGAGGACGGCATCCTGGCCGCCCACGGCCGAACTGAAGGTCACCGCCGTTTTGGCAGCCAGCACCGGGTCGATCTCGATGCCGCTGGCGCAAAGCGCCCGGTGAGCCACCAGCAGCGCGTGGGGAAAAATCGCAGACGGCCACAGGGCCATCTTCCGGGGGCTCAAGAACGGAAAGGGGGTCGGATCGAATTTCGGGACCTGGCCGGCGATTTTCACCGGAAAGGCGTCGTCGACGGCGAAACGGGTCAGGGGGCCGATTCCGCTTTCGCCGGCACAAAGCCGATTCCACTGGACCGCAAGATCCGTCCCCAAAGGGGAGACGGCATCGGTTCCTACGATCACGGCGCTTCTGGGAGAAGGTTTCATTATTTCTGCCATAAAGATTGATGGAATCGTAAAAAGTACCCGAAGCGTCATGCCGGGCTTGATCCGGCATCCAGAACTTTTTGAAATTACTGGATTCCGGCTTTCGCCGGAATGACGGAAAATGGAAAATTCGGACTTTTTACGAAGTCGTCAAGATCGCAGGGCCGAAACTTGTAGCGCGCTTTGCCTGCAAAAGACTGGGTTTTCGGCACTCCGGTGCATTCAGAAAACGGCGATCATCGCCCTATGATGCCAGGCGCGCTACCAGGGGATGAACTGGTAGAGCTTGGCAAACATCTCGTAGACTTCGATCCAGTTCTGGAGATCTTCGGTGGAGCGCATATGGGCCCGCTTGTTGACCATCACCCAGCTCATGTGGGCCGCCCCGTCCTTGCAGGTGGAACAGTCTCTGGTTTCGGAGGTACAGCACCGGTGCATCGTTTTCAGGTCCGACGCCCAGCGGATGAAATCGATGAGCCGCCGGGGCCTGGGGTCTCGTCGGTCCAGGGGCTGGGTCACCGAAGGGCATTGCTGCCACCCGAACCGCCGGCCCAGCATTTCCCCCGATGTGATGATCTTATGGTAGTATTTGCTGGAGACGACGGTATCCGGATAGGCGTCGAGAATGTCGTCCATCTCCTGCCGGATCGCCAGCAACTCTTCGGGGGTCCAGGAAAAACCGTCCACCCCTTCGTCGTTGGACAGCAGCTGCATATGAATCTTGAGCCCCGCGTCCCTGATTTTTTGCACGATCTTTTCGGTCTTTCCGAGCTGCCGCGGGGTGATGGTATACAGATAGTAGACATTGGGGTCTCCGGCGTAGTTCTTCGAAGAGATGGCAAAGGTGTCCTTTCCCCGGAGAATTTTTTCGTCTTCTTCGTCGCCCCACAGGGAGATGCCGATCATCATGTCCGGAAACCGGTCCCGGGGGACCTTGATCAAACCGTTGGTGGCGCAGAAGGTCGGCAGCCGGCTGTAGAAGGCCTCCATTCGGTCCAGGCAGAGGGTGGGCTCGCCGCCGATCAGGATGGCAAGATTGACGCCTCTCGCCTTTTCGGCCTCGACGAACGCCTCCCACCGACCGAGGTCGGTCTCTTCTGCGGCCCTCTCGTGCTCGCCGGAAGAGAAAAAAAAGCATCCCTTGCATCGAAGGTTGCAGCGGTTGGTCACGTCGTAGATCGAACTTCGGATGTTGAGCCTGGAGATCCGCTTGTACCTTTCGTACCAGTGGGGATCGAGAAGGGAGCTGACAGTCTTCATTCCTCGTACATTGCCTCCGGGGGGCCGCCCCCCCTTCTTTGCCGAGTAAACCGATCCGGTGTCGGATCAGAACAGATTGTGCCCGGGCGGCGCCACCATGACGTCGGACAGGTTTTCCCCCTTGGGGTAGTCCATCACCCACACCGCCAGATAGGTGTCCACATAGTCGAGCCAGGCCCGGAAGGTTTCCGGGCTTGCGGCGTGGCGAAAGAGCCGGGCGGTCACCACGGCGCTTCCGGCAGCATAATGCCGGCAGTCGCTGCAGTCGGTGTCCGGAACACAGCAGGCGGCTTTCCGATCCCAGTCCAGGTCGGTGCGGTACTGCCGAAAGGACCGGCCCAGGCCGATATCGGTGGACGGGTTCATCCGCGGGTAGGAGCAGGAAAACAGATCATGAAGGCCTTTGCGGTGCGTGTGGGCGACCGCGCTGTACCGGGAGTACAGGACGGTTTCCGGATGCCGGTCGAGCAGCTCGATCATTGCTTTGCGGACGGCGGCCAGGGATCCTTCGGTGTGGCGAAGCGCCCCGGTGTATCCCACCGGAGCCGAAAACATGCTGAAGGTCAGTTGGCAGCCGTTTTCTGCCAAAATGTCGGCCACCGGATGAACCTGATCGATGTTGCTTCGGGTGAAGGTGTATACGAACACCGCCCGGGGATCGTCCCGGTAATTTTCGATCTGCCGCTGGAGCATGCTGCCGGCACCGCGAATCTTTTTGCTGGTGTCGTCGTCTCCCCACACGGAGAGGTGAATCCGATAGCCGATGTCGCCGCCGATCCTTTTTAAGCCGTTGGTGGCGATGGCGCCCAACGGGATTTCGCGGTAACAAACCCGGCACAGATCCGGAACAAGGGAGGGCTCGGCTCCGGCCAGCACCACGTAGGTGATTCCCCGGGCCTTTTCCGCCTCCATGAGCCTTCGCCAGGCTTCCGGATCGCGGTTTTCTTCGGCGAACTGCTTTTCGCCCTCGTAGTAGTAGCACCCCTCGCAGCGGATGTTGCAGCGGCGGGTCATGTCATAGGTCGATTCCCGGAGAAAGAACCACCGCCGGACCTTTTCCCATCGCTTTCGAATTTGCGGGTCGGCCAGGATCTCGGAAAATTTCCACTCCCGACCGGACTCGTCCGGGGTATGCTTTTTCAGTTCCACAACGTCCACGGTCAACCTCCGATCAGCCTGCAGCGGCCTGGGCCTTTTCCTCTTGCTTCTGCTGGATGTAATCGGAGATTTTCCGGATGGTGGTCAACTTCGGGTAGTCGTCTTCATCGATGCGGATCGAATACTCGTCGCGGATCACCAAGGCCACCGTGGCCAGATCCATGCTGTCGATGCCGACCTCGTCGACCAGGTCGAGATCCGGATCGAAGGTCTCGGCGGTGACGTCTTCCAGCTTCAGCTCCTCGATCATGATGTCGGCTACCCGCAGGCAGATTTTACCGATTTCGGTTTTCATTGCCATAGCTTCTCCTCGGTCACTGAACGATTGTCCGGTTTTCCAACGTGCTGCCGGCGATGCGGGGATTTTCTGCCCGCCGCCTGCGGCGCGATTTCCCTTAGCACATATGGGCGTAATTATGCCATCGAGCACTTAGATGCCGCCTGTCCTGCCGGGGCCGGCCGGTTCCGGCTGCCGCTGCAGCCCCTCTTTCGGACCGGAGCCGCCGCGGCGAAGGATGACGGTGCCGGAACAGGCCATCCGGCCGGCGCAAATCAATTTGAAGGCAAAAACGCAGTCGGATCCTCTTTTTCTGGCGACGGAAAGGCTCAGCTCCTGTCCCGGTTGGATCATCTCTTTGAACTTGACCCGCCGAAACCCTGCGGCTTCGGCATCTGGGTCCACCGCAGAACGGAGCAGCTCCCGGACCATGGCCAGCTGCGCCACCGCCGGCAGCACGGGCTTTCCCGGGAAATGACCGTCGAACCACGGATCGGCGGCGTCGATCACGGTTTCAGCCGTGATCGAACCATCCGGCTTGAATCTCGGCCCGTTTTTCCATCGAACCATTGAAATTTCCTAGTATACCCACCAAATCGCAGTTGATCAACCTTTTGCCGAAGGCGGGATCAGCTTTTCCCACAGGGGACCGATGCGGCCGCGCCGATACAGCCGCTGCAGCACGGCCGCGGTCTGCTCTCCGCCGGCGCCGACAATCCAGTTCGGACGACGGCGGCCGGCTTCCTTCAATCGGAGTGCCAGCTTGTTAAGATCGACCCGATGGTTCGGGTAAAAGACCGGTGTGAGCAGGTCGGCTTCGGCCGAAATCACCCCCTCTTTTTGGGCCAGGGCCGCCAGGGGGGTGTGGGGATAGATGCGCATTCCGCAGAAAAAGAACAGCGCTGCAGTGTTAGCCAGCTTTTCTGCGCCGGCAAGGGTCTCTTCCACGGTATCGGGCGTCTCTCCCGGCCCGCCGAGCAAAAAATAATGGGCCGTGTGCAGTCCGGCATCCACCGCCGACCGGTGGGCCGCAAACGCCTCCGAAGGGGAAAACGGCTTGCCGTACGCGGACAGCACCGGGGCCGAAAGGGATTCGGTGCCGAATTCCACGTGGGTCAGGCCGGCGGCGGCCATTTGCCTGAAATAGTCCGGCGGATGGCGCATCGGCGCGAAAAACGCCCCCCAGGGAATCGACACGCCCGCGGCGGTCATGGCCCGGGCCACGGCCAGGCTGTGGTCGATGTCCGTGTTGAAGGTGGCGTCGGCCATGAACAGGTAGCGGGCGCCGGCCTCTTGAAGGCATCGGGCGGTTTCGGCCACCTGCGCCGGAGGAAAGAGGCGGATCCGCCTGCCCTCGATGTACGGATAGGTGCAGTAGATGCATCGAAACCGGCAGCCCCGCTTGCTCTGTATGTTGAGCATGCCGCCTTGCCGGAGATAATATGCGGCGTGGGCGTCCGGATCGTCCACCCGGCCGATCCGGCGGCGGCAGGGACCGCTCCAGGGAGCGGGCGTCTTCCGGTTTCCGGCCGGTCCGATCACCCCGGCCAGCGCTGCCGGATCGTCCCCCCGCTCCAGGGCCTCGATGAGAAGTGCGATCCGTTCGCCCTCTCCCAGGATGCCGTATTCGGCGCCCATCGCCTCGAGAAAGACTTCCGGAAAGAGGGTGAAGGCGCTTCCGCCGAGCACCACCGGCGCCCGGGTCACGGCACGGATCCGGGCCCCCAGCGCCTTGTACACGTCAAGGAATCCCTGGGGGTCGGTGCTGTCGGAGGTGTCGACGTTTCGCAGGGAAATGCCGATCAGGTCCGGGCGGAAGTCGGCCAGCTTGCTTTCCAGCATCCGACCCTCTGCCAGGGTATTGATGTCGGAGATTTCAACGGTGTGGCGGCCGTCGACGGCGCCGGCCACGTAGTCTAGCCCCAGGGGATACACCGGGTAAGGGCGGTTATACGTATTGGCGGAAATCAGCAGCACTTTCATCCCGGAAAAATCTCCACCGCCGAGATCGAATCGCCGAGCCCGAGCAGAAGGAGGCCCCGGCCGTCGTCGAAACCTTCGGCGCCGGCGCAAAGCGCCGGCGGGATCCGCCCTTGGCCGATCCACCGGCAGGCCATCGCCGCGGCAGCGGCCGAGGCGGTGGCAAACTGCCCGATCCATTGCCGGTAGTCGAATACCGGCCCGGCGAACCGGCAGGCGGTAGCGACCTTGTCGAGCTGCGCTCGGGCGGCCGTTTTATTGCCGGCCGGGATGCCCGCCAGAACGGCCCCGAATCGTGCGCCTGCCCCGTCTCCGCCCAGGGCGTCGATCAGTTTGTCGACCGCGCCGGCTGCGCCGCCGTCTCCAGACAAGAAGCGAAGCGACACGATGGGGCCGCTTCCGGCGCGCTCGACGAGCAGCGCGCCGCCGCCGTCTGCCGCCTGCGCGGCCGAGGCGGGATCGAACAGCGGCGAGAGCCTGGGGTGGGCTTCGTCTGCACCGACGACGAGGACCGGACCGTTTTGGCCGGCGCAGATCAGCTCTGCGGCCAGCAGCGCCTGCTCGAAGGCGTCGTTTTCTCCGGTCAGGGTCAGATTCGGCCCCCGCGCGCCGAAGAATTGCGCGATCTGTCCGGCCGGCGCATTGTGCACCGATCCGACGAAATCGGTCGGGCTCGGATACTTCTCGTCCGATTCGAAAAGACGGGTAAGAAACCGATCGGTTTCGGAAAGCGCCCCCCAGCCGGTTCCGAAAAACACGCCTTCCGGGCGCGCATCGCCTGCGGCCTCCGCGGCCAAAGACAGCGCAAGCCTCGGCAGCCGGCGCAGCCTCCGGATCAGCCTCGGAGGAAGCCCGCGGCAAAGGATCTCCTCGTCGAGAACACCGGCGCAGGAGCCGGCGGCGTGCAGTTTTTTCAGGGTGGCATCGGTGGCGCCGGCCCCGGTGACGCAGGCGCAGGAGGCGATGCGAAGCGGCGGATGCTCGGCCGCCCGGGGCGGGGAAAAGCGGTCCGGTTGGGCAATGACCACTGCCGCGTTGCTGCCGCCGAAGCCGAAGGCGTTGCTGAGCACCGCCCGAACGCTGGCCCGTTTCGGCGTTTTAAGCGGAAAAAGCGCCAGGGCCGGATCGGCAAGGCGGCATCCGGTATTGGCCGGCAGCAGACCGTGCCGGATGGCAAGGGCTGAGACGACCGCTTCCACGGCCCCGGAGGCGGCCAGGCTGTGTCCGGTGGCCCCCTTGACCGAGGAAAGGGCCGGCAGTTTCTCGCTGAAAAGCGCACGAACGGCAAGGGCCTCGGAAAGGTCGTTGTCGATCGTACCGGTGCCGTGGAGATTGACGTAGTCGATGTCGCCGGTCGACAGGCCCGCCTGGTTCAAGGCGGCTTTCATGGCCGACAAGGCGCCGTCACCTTCCGGGTGGGGCGCGGTCGGATGCCAGGCGTCGCAGGAAAGGCCGGCGCCCAGGATTTCGGCGTCCGGATTCCCGTCGCCGGCCGTCAGCATCATCATCGCCGCCCCTTCGGCCACGGACATTCCTTTCCGGTCCCGGTCCAGGGGCCGGGCGCCGTTCGGATCGATGAGCTGAAGGGAAAGAAATCCATAGTAGGTGAGCCGGCACAGGGAGTCGGCGCCGCCGGCAAGAACCCGGGCGGCCCGGCCGCTCCGGATCAGGGCCGCGCCCAGGGCGGCGGGCGCCGCCCCGGAGGAACAGGCTGTCGAGACGGTCAGCACCGGCCCGGTGCATCGGAAGCGGCGGGCCAGGTCCGCCGCCACCGTTGCTGCGCCGTGCCATCGATAGGCTTCCGGGTCTTCGATCCCGGCCCGGAGAAGCGGTTCGGTCGCGGCCATGCCGCCGGTGGTGGTGCCGACGACCACGGCGTCCGGCGGCGGCCCTCCGGCGGTCAGAATCGGCGCTGCGGCGATCTGCGCCAGGCGGTGGGTGGCGGGCATGGTTTTTCCGGCGTCGATTTCCTGGATCTGCCCCACCGGCAGCGGATCTCCCGCAGGCGGGCGGAACCTGCTGATGGGGGCAAGGCCGCTGCGACCGGACGCCAGCGCTTCCAGGGTTTCCGTACTGCCGGTGCCCAGGGCGCTGATGATGCCGAACCCGGCGATGTAGACGCGCTTGTCGGTCATCCCCGCAGCTCCGGGGCGTTTTGTCGGATGTGTTCGCCCAGGGCCCTAAGGGTGGCGAATACCTTGACGCCGACCTCGCGGTTGTCGATTTTCACGCCGTAGTCCTTTTCCACCATCATCACCATTTCCAGCACATCGATGGAGTCGATTCCCAGCTCTCCGCCGACCAGCCGGGCGTCCGGGTCGATGTCATCGGGGCGCACGTCCACCAGGTCGAGAATGTCGACGATTTTTTCCCTGAGCTCCTTCAGCAGCGGTTCCATAGGCAAATTTCCGGTATACGGCTCCTTTCTATTCTGACACGGTTCTTTACAGCCGATGCCGGCTGCGCTATTTAGGCGGTCTGTAAACGGGCTCTGATACTAAGGAGCATAGACGGCTTTTTCAATGGTTTTTTCATGAATCCGACGCCCATCGACATCGAAACCCTGCTGCCCCATCGCGGCCGGATGAGGCTGGTCGAGGAAATCCTCGCGCTGGACGAGGACCACACCGTCACCCGGGCCACGGTCCGGCCCGGCTGGCCCATGAGCGACGGGCAGAGCGTATCGGCCGTCATCCTCATCGAGTTGGTGGCCCAGGCGGCCGGGATCCATAACGGCTGGGTCCGCGTCCGGCGCTACGGCCCGGAGGTGGACCGCAAGGGGTGGATCGTTGGAATCTCCGAGGCCGATCTGCATGCCGACCGTGTGGCCTGCGGAACGCCCCTGACCATCCGGGCCGAAAACCGCTTCGCCTACGAGGGGTTCCGGGAAATTGCCGGCACGGTGGAGGCCGACGGGCAGGTGCTCGCAGAGGCGGTGCTCTTGCTGCTCCGCTCCGGGGAGGAGTCGGTCCTGCCTTAGTGCTCGATGGCATAATTACGCCCATATGTACTTAGGCTGACCGTGCACCGCACGAAATCCAGGGAGGGAGCCTTTACGATGGTAAAACAGAAAAACGAAAGGGTGGCGCTGGTGACCGGCGGCAGCCGGGGCATCGGCCGCGCCGTATGCCTGGAGCTGGCCCGCGCCGGCTATACAGTGGCCGTCAACTACCGCAAGGATCGGGAGGGCGCCGAGCAGACCCTGCAAGAAATCCGAAGCCTCGGTGCCGGCGGAAGCATCGCGGGCTTCGACGTGCGCGACGAAAGCGCCGCCCGGCAGGCGGTGGAATCCCTCGTCTCTGAACAGGGCCGCATCGACGTGCTGGTCAACAACGCCGGCGTGACGGCAGACGAACTGTTCGTCATGATGAGCCGGGAAAAATGGGATGCGGTGATCGACACCGGGCTCAACGGCTTTTACAACGTCACCCGCCCTGTCCTGGAGCGGATGGTGGTGCAAAAGTCCGGATCGGTGGTTTCCATTGCTTCGGTGTCGGCTCTGCTTCCCAACCGGGGCCAGGCCAACTACGCCGGGGCCAAGGCCGGACTGATCGCGGCCAGCCGCGTGGCCGCCGCCGAGGTCGCCCGGCTCGGGGTGCGGGTGAACGTGGTGGCCCCGGGCTTGATCGAAACCGACATGATCCGGGACTTTCCCCGAAAAGAAATCAAGGCGTTGATCCCCATGGCCCGGATCGGGCGGCCTGAAGAGGTGGCCCACGTGGTCCGGTTTTTGTGCTCCCAGGAGGCCTCCTACATCACGGGGCAGACCATCGGAGTCAACGGAGGAATGATATAAGGGGCGATTCGCACCGCTGGGAAGCTGGAAAGCTAGGAGGCTGGGAGGCGAAAATACGGTGCGGGCAGCTGAATTTGAAATTCGTAAGATAGAATTCAACTTTTGGGATTGATGATGCCGCGAAATGGATAATTTGCTGCCGGTATACGAACTCGCACCAAAGGATACCTAACATCAGCGCAGGCCAAAATATCTTCAACATCGATGAGATATTTGAATGGCAGCGGCAATCGAGGAGTGCACAGCGGGCGCTGATGTAAGGTATCCTAAGGCGCTCAGACAGCGTATACCGCCATCAAATCACCCATTTCGCTCCACAGCAGACGAAACCCGAAAGTTGAGTTAGAATTCAAGGCAATGGTAAGAAAGACAAGAAAAACGGCGGTGCTGTTGCTTGTGGTGTCGGCAGTGCTGACCCTCGGCTGGGGCAGCACGGAAGAGGAGATCCGGGAGGCGGCCGCCGGCGTCGACACCGTGCAGGCCGGCTTTGTCCAGGAAAAGCATATGAAGATGCTGGCGCGGCCGCTGGTCTCCAGGGGTTTGTTCTGCTACGAGGCGCCGGGGTCTTTGCGCTGGGAGTACACCGATCCGGTCAAGAGCCTGCTTCTGATGCACGCCGGCCGCACCCGCCGCTTCACCTTCCAAGACGGGAAGTGGGTCGAGGAAGCCGGCTTCGACCTTCAGGCGATGCAGGTGGTGGTGGAGCAGATCGCCGGTTGGATGGCCGGCCGCTTTGATGAAAACGACCTCTTTACCGCCCGGCTGCTGCCGGAGCGTCGGATCCGGCTGACCCCGAAAAACCCGGCTTTCGGCCGATACATCGAGCGCATCGAACTGACGCTTTCTCCGGTTCCGGGGGTGATGGAGTCGGTCACCCTCCACGAAGGGGAGAACTCCTTTACCCGGATCCGCTTCACGAGCCCGGCGGTCAACCGTCCCGTGCCGGACGGCTGGTTCACGGAGGTCCGATGACCGGGCGGCGGATGCTTTTCTGGCCGCTGCTGGCCGTTTTTTTGTCGGCCTGCGCCGGGCCGCCCGTCCTGACGCCGGTGCCGAAGGAATCGGCCTGCAGCTCGCGGTTTTTCATGGAGGGCGACTGGCAGTTCCTGCACCGCTTATCGTTTGCGGTGTCCGGACGCAGGGCGCCCTCCCTGCTGGGGGTGACGGTGGTCTCCACCCATCGGCGCAGTCTGAAAACGGCCCTGATGACCACCGAGGGGGTCGTGCTTTTCGAAGCCGAGAGCGGCGATACGGCCCTCGTTCGAAAATCGCTGCCGCCTTTTGACCGGCCGGGATTTGCCGAGGGGCTCATGGCCGACGTGCGCATGCTTTTTCTGCCGCCGGCCGGCCCGCCTTTTGCCGCCGGCCGAGCGCCGGACGGTTCCCTCGTCTGCCGCTACCGGGGGCCGGAGGGGGAAATTCTCGACACGGTGAAAACCGCATCCGACCGCCGGCAGATCCACCGCTACGATGCCGACGGTCGCAGGATCCGGACGGCGGTCCTGGAAAAGGGCGCTCCGGCCGCCGGCCGGATGGTTCTAACGGCCTCGGACGGCGCCGACTACCGGATCGAAATGGAGGCGGTCGAGGCGGTGAGAGTAGGAGAGTGAAAGTGCCTAGAGTTCATAGAGTGACTAGAGTGCCTAGAGTTTGCCAAATGGCCGAAGCGGGGAGAGACGGTAATGATAACGACGGAGCGAAGCGACACCTCAACTCTAGGCACTCTATGAACTCTAGGCACTTTAGGCACTCTATTTAAATCATAACGCTGCTTCAGAAAGAATGAGACCGAATCTATGAAATTCCTCCTCATCTACCCCAAATGGCCGAAGCTCAGAAAGCAGACTGAATTTCACCTTCCGCCCCACGGGCCGGTGGTGTTCGCCGCGGCCCTGCCCGCAGACATCGAAGTCGATTTCATCGACGAGAATCTGGAGTCGATCGATTTTACCGAGCCGGTCGACGCCGTGGGAATATCGATGATGCTCTCGGTGCAGGTCAAGCGGGGATGGGAAATTGCAGATGCCTACCGGAGGCGCGGAATCCCGGTGATTTTCGGCGGGATTGCCACGATGCTGCACGCCGAAGAAACCGCCGCCCATGCGGATTCGGTTTTTTTAGGAGAGGCCGAAGGCCGCATGGAGCGGGTGTTTTCGGACCTGCGGCAGGGCCGGCTTCAGAAGGTCTATGATTACCTGGAGGACCGTCCGCCGATCGAGACGGTGGGGCCGGCCCGGCGCGAAATCCTCAAGCGCGAGCTATACAACTACCGCGGGATCCAGATGGTCGACCCGGTCCACGCCTCCAGGGGATGCCGGTTCAACTGCTATCCGTGCTGCGTGGCCTACCTGGGCGGCCGGCGGTTTCGCCCCCGGCCGGTCGAAACGGCGGTGGCGGAGATGGCCGGCATCGACAACCACCGGCTGTTTCTGGTCGACAACTCCCTGGCCCAGGACACCGAATGGGAAAAGGCGCTGTTCACCGAAATGATTCCCCTCAAGAAGAACTGGTGCAGCCATCCCATCGAAGACAAGCCCGAGGTTCTCGATCTGGCGGCCCGGGCCGGGGCCTGGTACGTATACCAGGCGGTGTTCGACACCTCCGATCTCATCCGCGAGCGAATCCGGCGCTACCACGACCACGGCATCGCCGTGGAGGGAACCATCCTTCTGGGCCTGGACCACCACACCGAAGACGGTATCCGTCGGCTGGTCGATTTTCTGCTGGAAATCGAGCTCGATTTGGCCGAATTCACCGTGCTCACCCCGTTTCCCCACAGCAAGGCCTGGACCGATCTGGCCGGTCAGGACCGGATCCTGACCGACGACTGGGAGCGGTACACCGCCGACCAGGTCGTATTTCAGCCCCGCCAGATGTCGGCCGAGCGGCTCCAGGAGCTTCACGACTGGGCCTGGGACAGCTTCTACGCAGACGAGTCCCAGGAGGTGAAGATGTTCCGGCTCATGGAGAAGGTCGTCCGAAGGGAAAAAGAGGCCGGCACCTACCGCCCCCGCAACCGCGCGCTTTCCGGCAGGGCCTTCGGAAGGGAGCTGGCCGGGGCGAAGCAGGCCGACGGCTGACGGGATCACCGGCCGTCATCATGAAATCATGATTTTTTTGCCCGGATTGCCGGAACGCGCTATATGCGATCACGGATGTGCTTGCCGTTCACTTTCAATATACGAAGCGGGAGCCCAGAACTGTTTGAAATAACTGGATTCCCGCCTGCGCGGGAATGACAAAAAAATAAAATGGCGACTTTTTACGATTTCATCAATCTTGATGAAATCGTAAAAAGTACCCGAAACCTTCGTCGGGCTTTATTCGATTTCCATAAGTATTTAAAATCACTGGATTCCCGCTGGAGTTTATCCCGCACTTGATGCGGGGCCGGAATGACGAAAAAAGAGAAATTCGGACTTTTTACGAGACCATCAATCTTGAATCTTGAATCTGGAATTTTGAACCCCACCGGCGAGCGGCGGTGCGGACATCTGACCTCTGACATCCGACATCTATTTTTTCTGCCCCCGCACCGGCCAGAGGCCGAAGTCGGCCTTCGGCTTGAATCCGACCCCTACCGCCCCTTCCCGGAAGTAGACCACCCACGCGTAGGAGGGTTCGTAGACGCTGGTGGTCGCGGTCCAGCAGCCCTGGGGCGGCGCGGCAA
>JAIPEL010000021.1 GCA_021737185.1 Desulfobacterales bacterium
TGAGGCCCCCGTTCTTTGGGGGCCGAGTTCGAAAGGGCCCCGGCCGGATCTGCGACGCGCAGGAAGAAGCGGGGCGCAGGGCGCCTTTTCTTTTGGTTACTTTTCTTTGGGCGAGCAAAGAAAAGTAACAAGGAAATTTCATAAATATCAGTATATTATATAAAACAGTTTCATCCTTGATCAACCTGGATGCTTGCCGGCCAGCGGCGGGGCTTATGTGAAACTAGGCCAAAATGGCATTGTTTCACCCTTGATCAAACTGGTCGGCGAGGCTGGCCAGAGGCGGCGCCCGTATGAAACTTCGACCGAGGCCGGCGACAATAATCGACCTGCCCCCGCCTTGGGTTTTGGAGGTTGGAGGGCCACGCTCCGTCGTGGCCGGTATTGGGTCATTGCTGGCAACACGGACGCGACAGAGCGCGTCCCTCCACCGTCAGGGGCTTCGATAAGTTTCATCTTTGATCAATCTGCGCGCTCCCGCCGGCCAGCGGCGGGAGATGTCGCCTCCCAGCCTCCTGGCTTCCCAGCTTCCCAGCGGAGTGAAAAAAATCTCTATGGACGCTTTAAGAATTCACTGGCTCCAGCATGTCCCCTTCGAAGGCCTGGGCAGCATCGAATCCTGGGTTCGCAAGAAGGGTCATCGGTTAACCGGCACCCGGATGTGGAATGCCGAATCGGTGCCGTCTGTGGCCGACCTCGACTGGCTCATCGTCATGGGCGGTCCTATGAGCGTGGCGGACGAAGCTCTTTTTCACTGGCTTGTGGCGGAAAAACGTTTCATCCAAGATTGCCTGGCTGCGGGAAAAAGGGTGCTCGGGATCTGCCTGGGCGCACAGCTCGTGGCAGAGGCCTTGGGCGCGAAGGTGGCACCGAACCGTGAGCCGGAGATCGGATGGTTTCCGGTTCGGTTCGATGCGGCCGCCTGCGCCGCCGAAGGCTGGCAAATGTTTTCCGAAACCCTGAGCGTCTTTCACTGGCACGGCGACCGGTTCGAAATTCCTCAAGGAGCGACGCTTTTGGGGCAAAGCGTAGCCTGCGACCGCCAGGCCTTTTGCCATGGCAGGCGGGTGCTGGGACTCCAGTTTCATTTGGAGACGACCGAAGAAGGGGCAAAGGCCCTGATCGAACACTGCCAAGACGAACTGGGAAAAGGGCCGTTTATCCAGGCCCCGGAGCAGATGCTGCCTCGTCCTGAACGGTTTTCCCGGATTCACCAGGTGATGAAACAGGTGCTGGAACGCATAGAGCATGGCGCATAGAGCATAGAGAAGAAAGCCGAAAGCCTTTGCCCCTTTCTCTATGCCCCATGCGCCATGCCCTCTGCGCCTTTCATCGTACCACCATCACCGGGCAGGGGGCGTCGTGGGCCACCTTGGTGCTGACGCTGCCGAACACCACGCCGGCGACAGCCCCCATTCCCCGGGTGCCCATGACGATCAGATCTGCACGGTGCGCCTCGGCGGCAGACACAATGGCATCGGCGGCCGGGCCTTCGAGAAGATCTTCTTCCATCTCAAAGGCAGGTTCTCCAAGCCGGCTGCGAGCCGCTTTCATGATTTGTTCCCCGGCGCGCTTTCGTTTGGCCACCTTCTCATTGAAGCTGTCCCCGCCCCGCAGATCAGAGGTTTCCCGATAGGCATGCAGCAAAAGAAGCTTGCCCCCATGCTTTTCGGCCAGTTCGCGGGCGTAGTCGAGCGCTTTTAGACTGTGATCCGAGCCGTCAAGGGCTGCGATAATCAAATCGAACATCGGTTCCTCCTTGCTTTTTAAAAATCGCTGTCGCGATTTTTAAAAAGTTGGCGCGCTTTGCGCGAAGCGCAGGGATAAAGTTTCAGCAAACGCATTTCAACCTTTTAGTATATGTGCGAAATTTGATGGTTTCGTAAAAAGTCGCCGAAACCTTCGGCCACGCTTCGTTCGGCATTTATAACCAATTGAAATTCCTGGATTCCCGCCTTCGCGGGAATGACGAACAAGGGAGAATTCGGGTTTTTTACGAGACTGTCAAATTGGATTATCGCCATTATCGCTGAAGCGGATTTTTCGCTTCAGCGATAATGGCGATAATCGATATTGTATTTTTTCACCTTGTAGCCGAACTTGCGCACCGTGGTCTTGAGGATATCGGTCGCGGCCGAGATGTTGCCCCGGGTGTTTTTCAAGGCATCGATGAGCATTTCCCTTTCCAAGTTTTCCACCGCCTCCTCCAGGGACATGGCCGGCAGGGTTCCGGATTCTTTTCCGGTCTGCAGCGTCGGGGGAAGATGGTAGCTGTGAATCACCCCCTCCTCGCAGAGAAGCACCGCCCGCTCGATGCAGTTTTCAAGCTCCCGGACGTTGCCGGGCCAGTGGTAGTCCATCATCATGTCGATGGCCGGGGTGGAAAAGCGCCGGATATCCTTGAGGTTTTCCTTGGCGTATTTCTCCAGAAAGTGGTCGGCCAGAAGAAGAATGTCGGTCTTTCGCTCCCGCAGCGGCGGAAGGTAGATGGGAAAGACATTGAGCCGATAGTACAGGTCGCCCCGGAAGGTCTGCTCTTCGACGGCCTGCTCCAGGTTTTTGTTGGTGGCGGCGATCACCCGCACGTCGGTGGAGAGGGTTTTTTGCCCGCCCACCCGCTCGAATTCCTTTTCCTGGAGAACACGCAGCAGGTTGGCCTGAAGGTCGAGCCCGATGGATCCGATTTCGTCTAGAAAAATGGTGCCTTTGTCGGCCATCTCGAATTTTCCCAGCTTCTGTTTGATGGCCCCGGTAAAGGCCCCCTTTTCGTGGCCGAACAGCTCGCTTTCGATGAGGGTGGGCGGCAGGGCAGCGCAGTTGACCTTGACCATGGGGCCCTTGGACCGGTGGCTGTTGTAATGGATGGAGTTGGCCACCAACTCCTTGCCGGTGCCGCTTTCACCCCGGATCAGAACCGTGGCGTTGCTGCGGGAGACCTGGGAGACCATCTGGAACACCTCCCGCATCTTGTTGCTGTTTCCCACGATGCTGGTAAACCGGTACTTGTTTTCCAGCTCACCGCGCAGCCGGCGGTTTTCCTCCCGGAGCTGGTCCTTTTCGATCCGGATCTTTTCCAGGTTGATCACGTGCTGGGCGATCATGGTGGCCACCACCGAAAGCAGCTTTTCCGCCTCCTTGAGCGGGTAGACATTGTCGATGGGCCGGTCGGCGCTCAGGGCGCCGATGACCTGCTTGCCCTTCTTGATCGGCACGCAGATAAAGGAAAGGTCCCGGTCCTTGGCCGATTTGCGCGAGGCTGTCCGGTCAAGAAACGTCGGGTCTTCGCTGATCTTGGGGATGGTGACCGCCTTGCCGGTCTCGATCACCTTTCCGGTGACGCCCTCGCCGATCTTGTACCTGCCCCGCTGCATGGCTGTCCGAGTCATGCCGTGGGCCACCTCGATGGCGATCTCATCTCTGAGCGGGTCGCGGATGGCCACCGTTCCGCGCACCATGTCCATGGAATTGGACAGGATTTCCAAAACCTTATATATTGATTTGTGAAGGTCGAGATTCTCGTTGAGGCTTTTGCTGATCTCGTACAGGAGGGTGACTTCCTCGATTTTTTTCATCGGGTTGATCCTTTTTTTGCGCTGATCCAGAAACATCCAGAATGGGTTGCCCGGAGCTGTATAGATGGCCGGTTTTCTTTTTTGTTCCTCTTTTGATTGATAATAACAATTTTGTTATAAATTCGCTACCATGATTCTTCACATCGACATGGACGCGTTCTACGCATCGGTGGAACAGCAGGACAATCCCTGGCTCAGGGGAAAGTGCGTCATCGTGGGCGGCACCGGCAACCGAGGTGTGGTCTGCGCCGCCAGCTACGAGGCCAGGAAGTTCGGGGTGCATTCGGCCATGCCCGGCTTCGAGGCCCGGCGGCGGTGTCCGGAAGGAATCTTCATCCGTCCCCGGATGAAGCGCTACAAGGAGATATCGGCCAGGGTCATGGACCGATTGAGAGATTTTTCTCCTCTGGTGGAGCCGGTCTCCATCGACGAGGCTTACATGGACGTCTCCGGCTGCGAGGCACTTTACGGCGATGCCGAAGCCATTGGACGCCGGATCAAGGAGGCGGTTTTCCAAGAAGTCGGTCTGACCTGTTCGGTGGGGGCGGCCCCGGTGAAGTTTTTGGCCAAGATCGCTTCGGACATGGACAAGCCCGACGGGTTGACAATCATCGGAGAAGAAGATGTCTTGGCATTTCTCGAAACCCTGCCCGTGGCTCGGGTGCCGGGGGTGGGAAAGCAGACCTTTGCGGTGCTGGAAGCAATGGGAATTGCAACCCTGGGGGACGTCAAACGATTTCCCGAAGAAATTCTCTACCGGCAGCTCGGCAAATACGGGCGCCGGATCATGGCCCTGGCCCACGGCGTGGACCGGTCGAAGGTGGAGCCGGTCCGGGAGCACAAGTCCGCCAGCAGCGAATGCACCCTAAAAGAAGACACCGACGACGCGGCCCTGCTCAAAAAGAGGCTCCTTTCCCAGGCCGAAGAAGTCGCCGCTGAACTGCGCAAGCTCGACGTAAAGGCCCGCACCGTGGTCCTGAAGCTGAAGCACGCCGACTTTCGGCAGATCGCCCGAAGCGAAACCCTTCCGATCCCCACCCGCTCTTCTGCGGTGCTCTATCGGGAGGCGGCAAGGCTCCTGGACCAGTACCGACTGAGACAGAAGGTGCGGCTGGTGGGCCTTGGCGCCTCGGGGTTCGTCTCCTCGGCGCTGCCGGTCCAGCAGGGACTGTTTTCCGGCGGCGAAGACAGAGCGGAAAACTGGGAGCGGGTAGACCGGGTCCTGGCATCGATTCAGGAAAAATACGGCGAAGGCGCGGTCTGCCGGGCGGTGCTTCGTGACAACGGCGGGGAAGAAAAAGAGTAGGCTTCACGGCCCGTTTCCGCTGCCACGCGAAATGATTTCAATTACTCCAGAAGAAAAAACATTATGAATAGAGATTATTGCAAGCCGTTGACGGTTTCAAGCTCGTCGGATGCTCTCACGGAAAGGATCAAAGAGCTGAATTGCTTATACGGCATTTCAAACCTTTTTGAGAATCAGGATGTATCCCTGGCATGGATTGTACAACGGGCGGTCGGATTGATTCCCGCCGCCTGGCAGTATCCGGATCACGCATGCGCCCGTATTCGCCTGGATGGCCAAGAGTATACTTCCAAAAATTTTCTGGAAACACGCTGGCACCAAAACACAAAAATTATCCTCAATGGCGAACACGTCGGTGACGTGGATGTTTACTATATCCACCCGCCCCCGGATGAAGGATCTGGACCGTTTCTGGAAGAAGAAGAGCGTCTTTTACGGGCAATCGGAGAACGGTTGAGCAAAGTCTTATGGCTGAAGCGCAGCGAAGAGGCATTAAAAGAAAGCGAAGAGCGCTATCGGGTTTTGACCGAACAGGTAGCAGAAGGGGTTTCTCTTGTTCAAGACTCGCGCTTTTACTATGTCAATCCAGCATTCTGCAGGATGTTCAATGTGGCTTCGGCAGAAGAGATGAAAGGTGGGCTTGTTCACAGCCCGCCGGCAGGTGAGGCGAAAGAAATCATCAAACTATTCGGAGAGGAAACAGAACCCATTCTCGATTCCAGTATCGAGAAAGTCCATCGGATCTCACGATTGGAAAAGACATATTGGATACAGGTATGCCACAGCCCCATTTCCTTTAAAGGCAGACCCGCTCTTTTGTCCACTTTCAAGGATATCACCGAGATCAAAGAGCAGCAGGTAGCTGCACAACGCCTGGCGGACTTTCTGGACAGCGAAAACCGGGTGTTGCGCTCATCATTGAAGGAACGGTATCGGCTGGGAGATATCCTGGGCCGGTCGCCGGCAATGCAAAAAGTCTACGAATTGATTCTAAAGGCGGCGTCTACGGACGCCAGCGTGGCTGTTTTCGGCGAATCCGGCTCGGGAAAAGAATTGGTAGCCCGTGCGATACACGAACAAAGTTCCCGCAAACACAAGCATTTTGTCGCAGTCAACTGTGGAGCGATTCAAGAAACCCTGTTTGAACGTGAATTTTTTGGCCATCGGAAGGGTGCGTTCTCCAGTGCGCATGCAGATTCGCCCGGCTATCTGGATATGGCGGATGGAGGAACCCTGTTTCTTGATGAGGTCAGCGATTTAACCACCAACATGCAAGCCAAGTTGTTACGGGCCATCGAAGGAGGCGGTTACCGCCCTGTCGGCGGCATGGAATCTATCTCAAGCGATTTTCGCATCATCGCGGCCTCGAATACGGCGCTGAGCGATAAAGTGACCCAGGGACAGATGCGAAATGACTTTTTTTATCGGATCCAGGTGATCCAAATTCAATTGCCGCCCCTGAGGGAACGCAAACAGGACATCCCTCTATTGGTGGAGCATTTTCTGAAAAAAATGAAAAGTCCTGCTGAACATTCGAGGATTCCAGGGCAGATCATGGATATCCTCATGGAATATGATTGGCCGGGCAATGTTCGTGAATTGCGAAACGTTCTGCAGCGATATATCACCCTTGGCCACCTTGAATTTTTTCCATCAACCCCAGAGTCTCGGCATGTTGTCTCACCTGTGGACTTGGATCTCCGGAAAGCCGTTCGGACAGTGGAAAAGGACCTTATCTCAAAGGCATTGGGACAGGCGGACGGCAATCGCACCCGGGCGGCAGAACTGCTTGGCATATCCCGAAGAGCCCTTTTCCGTAAAATGTCATAGCAGTGAGTGCCAGAATCGCCCGATCAGGGCATTTCCGCCCATTTCGAATAAGCACGTAATATCAAATAGCTAGTAGTTTTTCAGCGCAATTCATTGGGCGTTATCGCCCATCCTCCTGTGCTGCCGCATCTCCCGCCGGATTTTATTAATCCATAAATTCAAGCAGTTATTTATTATTTGTCATCTTGGCACTCCTCTTGCGTGATGTCCTGAATTCATGCGGAACCGGTGCTCGTATTTCAGGAAACAGGCAAACGAGAGCCATTTATCGTGGAATGAACGCAGAAAAGTGATTGGCGGTGCCAATTTCCCAATCAAATAGTTTGAGAACTGAAAAAGCAATGCCAAGAAAGGAACAAGGAAATGGAAAAAGATCCTTTTGGAAATCTAACGGACTGGGGCCCGGTTCTCGATTTGCTCGACGAATTATCTGAAAATGGAACTATTTCCAAATGCCAGCCAGGCCTCATTCGGATACTCAGATATAAGGGAAACTGGAGACTTCGTGAGGAAGCGCTCAAGAGAGTAAATAAAGTCGAGAATCCATGCGATGGATTGGTATTACAAATCAGCAACCTTCTTGCGGACGACAATCTTTATTACGATGCAAGAATACTCGCCGGCAATGCGCTGGTTCAATTATCAAAAAATACGGAAAACGGATTTCCCATCGAATTGAACAAAGAAATTCAAAAGGTAATTATAAAGCTTCAAAGTACGCCCCACCCGCCATTTTTTGAATATGCAGTGGAAAAGGTTCACTCAAATGTCATCAAACAGGAAGTGTTTGAAAATTAAAAAAGTCCCATTGCATGGAAAAGGAGCAAAAAGTGAAAAATATTCATTCTAAAATGCCGCTAAAGGAGAACGGGATATGTGTGAACTGCTACCAGAAAAAAGACTGCAATTATGCATGCTTTGGCGAAGAAGTCCTCTTCTGCGACGAATATTCTTGTCGAGACTCCGGCGGCAGGAAAAGTAGATATTCGGGGTTCGGTCAAATGGATTTTTCAGGGTTTAACATACGAGATCTTATCCCGGGATGGAAATAATAATCGATCAAGGCGGTGTATAATTCCTTCTCAAATAATTTGACAAAAGGAATAATCATGAGAATTGGCATACCAAAAGAGATTTTAGCTGAAGAAAAAAGAGTGTCAGCTACACCGGATACCGTGAGAAAATATATTGCCATGGGCTTTGATGTATCGGTCGAATCATCAGCCGGCGAAGGCATTTTCTTGTCGGATGATGATTATCGAAGTGCAGGAGCAAGTATCCTATCCGATTCGGAGAGCCTGTTTGTCGAATCGGATATCGTTTTGAAAGTAAAGCAGCCTGTATTCAACGAAAATATTGGAAAACATGAAGTCAATATGCTGCGCGACGGCAGCATCCTGGTTACTTTTTTACACCCGGCGGCTCCGGAAAATCACGAAATGATCAAACGGCTCAAGGATAAAAATATCACGTCGTTTACCATGGATGGTATCCCGCGGATCTCCCGCGCCCAGAGGATGGACGCCCTGTCATCCATGAGCTCGGTCACCGGATATAAGGCCGTGATCATGGCGGCCAATCAATTGCCAAAATTCATTCCCATGATCGGGACCGCCATCGGTACGGTCAAACCTGCGCAGTTTCTTGTCATCGGTTCAGGAGTTGTCGGCCTGCAGGCGATCGCTACGGCCAAACGGCTCGGCGGCGTTGTCAAATCGCTGGATATCAGACAAAACGCCTGCACCGAAGCAGAGAGTCTGGGAGCCAAGGTGATTGAATTCGATATCCCGCAGGAAGTGGCCGTCGGAAGTGGGGGATATGCCAAATCCATAGAAAGTGAATGGTTGGTAATCGAGCGCAAGGTGATTTCGCCTCATATCGAAGAAGCTGACGTGATCATCCTCAGCGCCTTGGTGCCCGGTGAGGTCGCCCCGATTCTGGTCACCGGCCAGATGGTTTCAACGATGAAGCCCGGTGCGGTGATTATGGATGTTTCGGTGGATCAAGGCGGCAACTGTGAAATCACCGAACCGGGAGGTTTCAGCCAAAAATTGGGGGTTCACATTTGCGGCATACAGAATATTCCAGGGCGAATGGCAGTACATGCAAGCTGGCTGTATGCGAACAACATGTACCACTATATGCTGAACCTCTTCGATAACGGCTCGGGGGAGCTCAATCTGGAAGACGAGATCGTCAAAAGCTCCCTTGTCACCCATCAATCCGTGATCCACCACGAAGGCACGATCAAAGCCATGGGGTGTTAATTAGCTCAACTTTCGGGTTTTATGACGCCTCGAAATGGCCGGGCGAACCCGCAAACCGTAAGGTCGGTGTCAACATGACGAATTTACTTCTGATGGTGGGCGTCTTTCTGGCGTCCTTCGGGGTGGGGTACATGCTGATCTCAAAAGTCCCGACCCTTTTGCATACCCCCTTGATGTCGATGACCAATGCCATTTCGGCGGTGACGATTTTAGGGGCCCTGCTCCTTTTCGCGGTGCCTACGAATACCGCGCACACCGTATTGGGCGCCATCGCCATCACTGCCGCCTCGTTTAACGTCTACGGCGGCTTTTACATCACGGACCGAATGCTTGGGCTCTTCAGGGAAAAGGGATCCGATTCGAATTGACGCGCCGGCCCCGATGTCCCGCCAGCAGCCGGGATTTGATCCAGGGCCCGGAATGACGGACTTGTGATGACGGAGTTTCACATAAGCCCCGCCGCTGGCGCGGCTTTCAGGGTTCGGGGTTCAGGGTTTGCCGGAAGGAATTCTATAGGAATTTTTTGGCCTGAGCCGACCAGTTTGATCAAATAGGAAACTGATGTCGAAGCCCCTGCCGGTGGAGGGACGCGCATTGTCGCGTCCGTGTCGCCGGTAATGAACAAAAGCCGGCCACGACGGAGCGTGGCCCTCCAACCGCCAAAACCCAAGGCGGGGGCAGGTCGGTTTTTACCGCCTACCTCGGTCGAAGGTTCATACGAAAAGAGCCCGCTCATGACCTTTCTTATCGATTTCTTCATCATTTCTGTCCTCATCTTCGGCATCGCCCTTTTCCGGGAACCGCTCAAGGCAAGGTTCGGCAACTGGACGGCGGCCTTCGCGCTGCTATGCGCATTGGGATTGGTGCTTTACCGCAACGGGATCATCGATGTCGGCACGGTTCTCATCGCATTGTTGGTGGGCGCCGTCTTGGGACACGCCGTGGCCCGGGCGGCCAGCATGATCCAAATCCCGTCCATCGTGGCGTTTCAGCATGGTGCCGGCGGGGTGGCGGCCTTTCTGGTTTCGTTTGTCGAACTGACCCGCGGCGACCACGCGCTGTCGCTGGTCAACGAAATCTCCGGGGTGCTGGGCTTGACCATTGGGGCCTTGACCTTCAGCGGCAGCATGATCGCCAGCGCCAAACTGGCGAACAAGATGCGCCAGGCGCCGCAAATTCTTCCGGCCCACACGCTGTTGCTGCTTTCCAATGCGGCCTTGCTTGCGATGGTGGGGAGCGCATCCTTTTTCGTATCTTCCCAGGCGGCGACATTCCTGTTTGTTGCTCAGATCCTGCTAGCCGCCTCGTTTGGTATCCTGTTTTCCATCCGCATTGGGGGCGCCGACATGCCGGTTCTGATATCCTTTCTGAACGCCACGGCGGGTTTTGCGGCGGCATTGTGCGGGATGGTGATCGAAAACCAGCTTCTGATCGCGTTCGGAGCGACGGTGGCGGCATCCGGGTCCATACTGACCCATGTCATGTGCAAGGCCATGAACCGAACCATCGCACACATATTTTTGCCGAACCTCAAAAAGCAGCCATTGTCCGCGCCGAAGACGACAGATTCAGCCGAACCGGCATTCAGCTTGAAGGCAAAGTCCTCAGGCAACGAAAACGATCTGAAGAGGGCGGCCGCCATCTTGAAAGAGGCCCAGAAGGTGGTCTTCGTGCCGGGCTACGGCATGGCCCTGGCCAAGGCCCAGCAGGAGGTCGCTGCCCTTGCAACCCGTTTGATGGGGATGGGAATAGAGGTCAAATACGCCATTCACCCGGTGGCCGGCAGGATGCCGGGACACATGAATGTGCTTCTGGCCGAGGCCGGCATCGACTACGACATGCTCGTCGAGATGGACGAAATCAATCCCCACTTTCATTTCACCGATGCCGCGGTCATTGTCGGTGCCTGCGATGTGGTCAATCCGTCGGCCAATGAAACCGAAGGGACCCCGATATCGGGCATGCCGATTTTGATGGCCCAAAATGCGAAGAACATCATCTGCTGCAACTTCGACAAGAAGCCCGGCTATTCCGGAGTCGAAAATTCGTTATACGGCAGAGAAAATACCATTATGCTGCTCGGAGATGCGAACAAGACGATCCGCGATCTTTCGAGGTGTTTGAACAACGGCAAGCCGGAAACCACCGGTGAAACGAAAAGTTCGGGCGATATCACCCTTGAAGCGGCAACAGCGCTGGCCTGCGCCAAAAAGGTGATCATCATCCCGGGCTACGGCATGGCGTTGGCCAAGGCCCAGTTTACAATTGCAGAATTGGCTGCGCTTCTGACCGAAATGGGAGTGGAAGTGAAGTACGCCATTCATCCGGTGGCCGGAAGAATGCCGGGACATATGAACGTCATATTGGCCGAGGCGGAAGTCGAGTATGATGACCTTCTCGAACTCGAAGAAGTGAATCCTTTGTTTGGGGAAACGGATGTCGCGTTGGTCATTGGGGCCTGCGACGTCGTGAATCCGGCAGCCATGCAAATGGAAGGGACCCCGATATCCGGAATGCCGATTTTACTGGCCCATGAAGCAAAAAAAATTATTGTGTGCAATTTAGACGAAAAACCGGGCTATTCGGGCGTTGGCAATCCTCTTTATGCGAACCCAAACACCATTATGATGCTGGGCGACGCAAAAGCTTCGGCAAACGCGTTGATTTCCTCTTTATCACGATCCGTCGGCATCACTCACCATGCCACCCATGGACAGGAAAGGACTGGGCTATGAAGCTCTTTGCATCGATGGAAGAACGCAACCATGAGCAGGTCATTTTCATCAACCATCTCGAATCCGGATTAAAGGGGATTATCGCGATTCATAGCACGATTCTCGGCCCGGCACTGGGTGGGACGCGGATGTGGCAGTACGAGAACGAGGAGGCAGCATTAAAGGACGTTCTTCGTCTTTCCCGTGGAATGACGTATAAGGCCTCGGCCGCCGGGTTGAACCTCGGGGGTGGAAAGGCGGTGATCATCGGAAATCCCAAAACCGACAAGACTGAAAAGCTGTTTCGGGCCTTCGGTCGTTTCATTCATGGGTTGAGCGGAAGATACATAACAGCGGAGGATGTGGGAACGTCGGTCAAGGACATGGAATGGGTTCGGATGGAAACGGATTTTGTCACGGGCATCGATGAAGCGCTGGGGGGAAGCGGGGACCCCTCCCCGGTGACGGCCATCGGGACGTATTACGGGATCAAGGCGACGGCAAAAAAAGTGTGGGGCAGCGATTCTTTGGCTGGAAAGACGGTGGCGGTCCAAGGTTTGGGCCATGTAGGATATCACCTGATCAATCACCTTCAAAAGGAGGGGGTCAATCTGATCGTTGCCGATATCGACGAAGCCGCAACGAAACGCGTTGTCGATGAGTTCGGCGTAAAAGCGATCGGCGCCGATGAAATATACGGCGTGGAAGCCGATATTTTCTCACCCTGTGCTCTTGGGGCTGTCGTCAACGACGAGACCATCCCTAAGTTTAGATTCAAGATCATTGCCGGAGCCGCGAACAATCAGCTAGCCGTAGAGGACAAACACGGAAAAGCGCTTCGCGACAGGGGGATACTGTATGCCCCCGATTACGTGATCAACTCCGGAGGACTGATCAACGTGGCCAACGAACTGGAAGGCTACCACCGGCAAAGAGCCTTGAACCAGGCAATGGGTATTTATGACATTCTCCTTCAAGTTTTCGATATCGCGGAAAAAGAGAATATATCCACCCATGCGGCCTCCAATCACCTAGCTGAAAAACGGCTCCAAGACGTGGCGGCCGTAAGGCGCATTCATACTCAGCGGACCGTCATCCACCGGGACCGCAGAAGAAACGCAAACTAACGGGGCATCATGGCTGGAGAGCCGTGACGGCTGGCATGTGGACAAGAAAAAAGGCCCGGATGGAGGCCTAAAACCGAACAGGGTGCTGATCGGATCAGCCGGTGCTCATGTGAAACTTTGTCTGGGGGAAAAAAGGCGAAACAAACAGGCCGCACTTTACATCGTGTTGTACGTCCAGACGACTTCTTCATTCAACACCCGAGCAAACCGGCCGCCTTTGGAGGATAGCTTCTCCCATTCCCCCAATGTATAAACGAGGATTTCTGCCGGTACCGGCAGGCGGCTGAGATCCCATTCGATGGGACGGCGCTCGAACGGTTCGTTCGTTTCTTTTACGACCGCGATCAGGTCGAGATCGCTTCCGACCCCCCAGTCTCCGCGTGCGTAGGATCCGAAATATCCGATGGCAGCAATGTCAGGCCGCTTCTTCACCTGTTCGGCGGTCCAGGACCGCACTGCCCGGTCTATCGCATCGGCGCTAGGCCATTTGAGAACGGACGAATTCAAGGATCTCACCGGCATAGTCGATCGCATCCCTGCTTTGAATTTTGCCGTAGTGCTCAAACGGCGCGCCTTCCGGGTGACCGTTGGCATATCGGGTCGGAATATAGAAGCCGTCCAGGACTTTGGCTTTGTCGATCAGATCTGTTGAAACGGAAAACGGAAGTTCATGCAGAAGCCGGGCAACCACATGGCCCCAGGCTTCCTGCTTCAGAAACAGGTGCAGTGCTTTTACGGCTTTTTCAGCGGACTGGTGCGCGGCGAAACATGCCCATTCATGCCGGTTCTCCTTCTGGGAAGACTTTGCCTGCTCCAGGTCCCGTTCTGCCTGGTCCAACCAATCTCGGGAACGATCCGCCATGGGGTTTTTCCATTATTTTAGCAATTAATTTCAATAGTTTTTTGTCGATATCACGATGCCACAGCCATGGCAAGACTTTGAGCGTTGCCTCATTACTTGATAAGTCTGCGCCGCATGGCCGCCAAAGCGGCCAGAGTGAAAACCACCGAAAACACGACAAGATAGGCCAGGCTCAGAAGACTGGAGGTTTCATGGGCGCCGAGGCCGAAGCCGCGGACCATCTCCACCAGGTGGTGCAAGGGAAAGGCCAGGGCCAGAGGCCGGGCCCAGGCCGGAAGGTTGGAGACCGGGAAAAAGGTGCCGGAAAACAGAAACATCGGGGTGATGAACAGAAAGATCGGCAAATTGAACATCTCGATGCTCGGGGTGACGCCGGTAAAAAACAGGCCCACCGCGCCGAAGGCCAGGCCCCCGAGCAGGGCGGTCGGCAGGATCAGGAGCCCCGCGGGAAAATCCACGAACCCGAGCACACCCAAGACGGTCATCATGATGGCGGCAGCGGCCGTTGCCTTGGTGGCGCTCCAGACGATTTCGGCGATGATGATTTCCTCCAGGGAAAGGGGCGTTGCCAGCATTCCGTCAAACGTCTTCTGGTAGTACATCCGGACAAAGGACGCGTAGGTGGTTTCGAAAAAAGCGTTGTACATCACGGCCACGGCGATGAGCGCCGGGGCCATGAACTGGGTGTAGGAAAAATCCGCGCCGGCATAGGAAACGGCGTCGATTATCCCCGAGAACCCGAGGCCGAAGGCCAGGATGAACAGCATCGGTTCTAGAAGCGGCGTGATGAAGCTCACCTTCCAGATCTTTTGGTAGGTGACCAGGTTTCGCTTCCACACCTTGAAAAACCGCCAGGAGATGGTGTCGAGTCGGATCATTCCCGAAGCTCCCTTCCGGTGAGGCGCAGGAACACGTCCTCCAGGGTTCCGTTTCGAAACGTGCATTTGTCCATGCAGAATTTCTCCCGGATGGTGTCGTTGATGGACGCATCCTCCGATGTATACAGGATCAGCCGGTGCTCTAAGTCCTCGTGGGCGATGTTTCTGTCGACCACGAACTTTCGAAGCGACTCGTCGGGTCCTTCCACCTCGATGACGTGGCGGCCGGCATGTTCGGCGATGAGCGACTCGGGGCTGCCTTCGACCAGGATTTTGCCGTGGTCGACGATGACCAGCCGGTCGCAGAGCTGGGCGGCTTCTTCCATGTAGTGGGTGGTGATCACCACGGTGATGCCGCTTCGCTTCAGGGCGTCGAGTTTGTCCCAGAGCTGGTGCCGGGACTGGGGATCGAGGCCGGTGGTCGGCTCGTCCAAGACCAGCAGGTCGGGCCGATTGATCAGTGCCCGGGCCAGGATCAGCCGGCGGGCCATTCCTCCGGACAGTTCGGCCACCTTGGCGTGTTTCTTGTGGGACAGGGCGAAAAACTCGAGCAGTTCTTCGGCCCGGTTGCGGGCCTCGTCCGGCGGAACGGAAAAGTAGCCGGCAAAGATATGAAGATTCTGCACCACGGACAGGTCCGGATCGAGGGTGTTTTCCTGGTGGCAGACGCCGATGCGGGCTTTGACTTCGCGCCATCCGTCTTCGATGTTGATGCCGAACACCCGGATGACCCCCGCAGAAGGCGGGGAAAAGCCGTAGAGCATCCGAATGGTGGAAGTCTTCCCCGCTCCGTTTGGCCCCAGAAGACCGAAGAACTCTCCCTTGGCCACTGAAAAGGAGACGCCGTCCACGGCCGTGACCTTTCCGAACCGTTTGTAGAGATTTTCGACCTGAATGATGTGTTCCACGTACCGACCGTTTCCGCTTCCAAATGCGAGGCGGGGTGTATGTCCGCCCGTCATGTTCCGTTATATGATGGTAAACCGATTAAAAAACGATAAGTCCGAAAGCCGGAAAGTGAAGGGCCTGCCGTCGTTATGCTCCGGTGAACAGCCAACGGTTTATCGGCTCAGCAGCTCGTTGACGATAGCCGCGATTACCTCCTCCGGCGACAGGATGTCGCAGTCGATGCGCATGTCCTCGTAGCGGCGATACAATGGGCTTCTTTCCCGGTAAAGATCGGCCACGGTCTGTCCGGGTGCCCGGACCACCCCCCGGGCGTCCATGTTGTCGAGGCGCTGCTTCAAAAGGGACGGTTCAAGGTCGAGATGGACGATGACGGCGCCGTCGCGCAGGTGGGTCATGGCTCTTTCGCTGTAGACTACGCTGCCTCCGGTGGCGATGACGCACCCGGCAGGAGAGATCGAAAGGACGTGCTGCTCCTCGATCCGGCAAAATCCGGCGAGACTTTCCCGCTGAATGATCTCGGACAGCCGCAGTCCCTCCAGTGTCTGGATATGGACATCGGTGTCGAGAAAGCCGAGGCCGAGACGCTTGGCCAGCAGCACCCCGGCCGTGCTTTTCCCCACCCCCGGCATGCCGATCAGGACAACACCTGTTTTATCCGGTCGTCTAACGTTTCTCATCTGAAACTTCATCATTCCCAGCCCGTCATCCCCCGCCAGAGGGGGGGATCCAGAAATACCTGGATTCCCCCGGATCGAGTCCGGGGCAAGCTTTTTTGATCTGGCATCCAGAAGTGTTAGAAATTACTGGATTCCCGCCTACGCGGGAATGACAAAAAAGGGAAATTCGGACTTTTTACGAAGGCATCAATCTTGAATCTTGAATTTGGAATCTCGAATCGGCCTGACCAGCGGCGGGGCTCGTATGCCACTTCGCCTGAAGCAGACGTTTTTGTAGGGTACGATCTCCGTATGCGGCGCAGCCGCATCAAAATAAACTCGCGCAGCGAGTTTATTGAAGGGCGAAATCCACGGCGGCTTCGGCGTGAATTTGGGTGGTGTCGAACAACGGCACCGGGCAGTCGGCGCTTCCGACCAGCAGCCCGATCTCGGTGCATCCGAGGATCACCCCCTCTGCGCCGGCCGAGGCCATTCGCTCCATGATCGAAACATAACGGCGTTTGGAGGCGTCCTCGATTCTACCCCGACACAACTCTTCGAAGATGATCCGGTTGATGTCTTCGATCTCTTTTTCTGCCGGAATCGTCACCTTCAGCCCGTAATTTCGTTCGAGCCGCTGCCGGTAAAAGGGTTCGACCATGGTGGCGCGGGTTCCCAGCAGGGCCACGTGGTGCAGGCCGGCAGCCCGGATTTTTGCTCCGGTGGCATCGGCGATGTGCAGCAGCGGGATGCCGACGGCCTCCTGGACCTGCGGGGCGACCTTGTGCATGGTGTTGGTGCAGATCAGCAGAAAATCGGCGCCGGCCAGCTCCAGCCTCTGGGCAGCCTGGATCAGCCGATCGGTGATCTCTTCCCACTGTGCGGTGCGCATCAAAACCTCGATCTCGGCAAAATCGACGGACAGCAAAAGGCACCGGGCAGAATGCAGTCCTCCGAGCCGTTCTTTCACCCGCTCGTTCACGATCCGGTAGTATTCGACCGACGATTCCCAGCTCATCCCACCGAGAAGTCCGATGGTTTGCATGAGAGTTGCCTCCGTTTGTTTATCTGGCTGTTGAATCTCGCGCAGAGGCGCAGGGGCGCAGAGATAATTCTATACATTCTTCTCCGCGTCTCTGCGCCTCTGCGCGAGGACAAATTGAATGCAGGCCCCCAAAGCAACAGTTTCTGGGTCACGGCCACAATATATCGATTTTATCTTGACAACAACCACAATATTTTGTATTGACCGGCAAACCTCACCCCTTCCCGAGCCGGGAGTGTCGCTTGCTGCATCCGGGATCTTCGATGAACCGCAGAAAATTCCTTTTCTGGGCCGCCGCCTCTTTTCTCGGCCTGGCGACCCCGGCATCGGCTGCCGCAGCGCTCTTTCCCAGCCGCCGGCCCAACCCCGGCTTTGCCGCACTGATCATCGACGATATCGGCTACAGTCGGTGCCGGGCGCAGATGTTCCTGAAACTCCCGATACCCATCACCTATGCGGTGCTGCCGCGTCTTGCCCTTACCCGGCCGCTGGCCGTCGAGATTTACGAGGCAGGGCACCAGCTTTTGCTGCATCAGCCCATGGAGCCGGTCGACGGCAGGTTCGATCCGGGACCGGGCGCCCTCTATGTCCGTTACGAGGCCGACCGGATCGCAGACATTTTAGAGGAGAACCTCTACAGCGTCGCCTTTGCCGCGGGGGTAAACAACCACATGGGATCGCTTTTCACGGCCAGCGCGGGCAAGATGTGCACCGCGATCGAGGCGCTGAAAGAACAAGACCGCTTCTTTGTCGACAGCGTCACCTGCCGGCAGTCGGCCGGCTTCCGTACCGCCATGTGGCTCAATGTGCCCTGCGCCCGCCGGCATGTGTTTCTCGACAATATCCGGGAAGAGTCGGCGATTTTCGGACAGCTCCGGTGCCTGGCGCAGATCGCGCTTCAAAACGGCTGCGCCGTCGGGATCGGACATCCCTTTCCGGAGACGGCCGAGGCCATCGGCCGCTTTTTCCAGTCCCCCGAATCCGCGCTGATCGAGCCGGTCTACGTGTCTTCTTTGCTGACCCTGCCCAGCGGGTAGTCTCAGATAGCCCTAAGAAAAGATTTCATGAAACATCAGGGTTAGTGAGGGTCAGGATTTCTGGACAGCATCAGAATCGGTGCCGCCGTCGAGCAGCGCGTCCAGTTCAGAAAGCTTCTGGATTTGGCAGACCGCGTCGAGTTGCTGATCGCCGTAGGCCACCAGGGCGACACCGGCTGCGCGGGCTGCCTCCTCGTCCACCTTGGAGTCTCCCAGATACAGGGCCTGCTCGGCCGAGACGTTGAAATGGTCCAGGACTTTGAGCAGCATGTCCGGATGCGGTTTCGGGCGGGGGACGTCGGATGAACAGACCACCAGATCGAATGCATCCTTCAGGCCGAATGTATCCAGCAGCGGCTTCATGGTATCGGTTCGATTGGTGGCGACGGCGGTTTTCCAGCGGGGTCGAAGCGATGCCAGCAGCGGTTTCAGGGTCGGCTCCATCTCCATATACGGCAGAAACGGCTGGTAGCCCATCTGCCTTCGAAACTCGTGGGCGGCCTTTCGTTCTTCCGGATCGTCGAACAGGTAGGCAAGGGCGTTGTCCACCGTGTGCATATGCACGTAGGTGAACTGCTCCTCGGTGAGAAGCGGCCGGCCGACGTGGGATAGAAGGCTGTTGTAGTAGGCCCGGTTGGCCCGCCGGGTGTCGAACAAAACCCCGTCACAGTCGAAGACGACTACCTGAATGTCACGGAAAGAAAAAGAGGGGCAGTTCATAATGATCATTCCGGCGGCGCAGCCGCCGCATATAAATGCGCGCAGCGCATTTATTCTGTGACGTATCCGTATATCTTGATCTTTATCTCCGGCTTCACCGGGCTGTCGGTTTTGAGCACGATTTGCTCAAAGTACCGGCCTTTTTCCTCACGGATGTTTTTCACGGTGAGAAGGTAGCCCGGTTGGCCGGGATTGTCGAGCCGGGAAAGCATATAGTGGATATTGTCCGTCTGCTCTTCCACCGGCCCCAGAATCCGGAACCGGTATCGATCTTCGGGGACGATCCGGATCGTGGCGTGAATGTCTTCTCCCGCCCTTCCGAACAGCTTTGCAAAGTTAGGCTCGATGGAGGCGAACCGCTCTACCTTGCCGAGAATGACCAGCGAAAACTGCTGCCGCCGCGGGTCGTTGCAGTAGACCAGGGCGGTTTTGGACAGGTGCTGGCCGCCATAGCCTTCGGTGTTGACATTGATGACGATGTTTCCCTCGCCGCCGGGAGGGATCTGCCTCGGATAGGAGGCAACCGAGCATCCTCAGCCGGTGCGGACGTTTTTGATGACCAGGGGGGCGTTACCGGTGTTGCGGACCGAAAAGGCGTGGGTGACCTGCGTTCCTTCTACCACCGGATCGAACGCGTACCGCACTTTTTCGATTTCGACCCGCGGCGCCGCCGGCGTCTGGCTCGGGGCGGCCTCCGCAAAGGACACGGGCAGCAGCAGCAGTGCAAGTATGCCGAATATTCTGAGCTTCATCGATTCACTCCTTTGTAATCGAAAAACCATACGGCGCATAACATCGTCTGTCAAGCCGCCGGAGCGCCCTCCCATGGCTCCGCCAAAGTCCGCGGAACGGACGAACCATTGATGGGGCGCCGGTCGTATCGACCGTTGGAGGGACGCGCGCAGTCTAGTCCGACCGCGGGCGGCCACGACAGAGCGTGGCCCTCCATTTTCGGACTTTGACGGGACCCTGAGCGCCCTCCGGGCCTCCGGGCGGCGACTTAGAGCATCGACACCGGGTCAACGTCCACGGACACGCGGACCCGGCGATCCGAGGGCGCGTCTTCCGCCAAGAGGACCCGGCGGACAAGCTGACGCAGAACTGCGGCGCCGGGGCCTTTGACCAGAAGCTGCCATCGGAATCGGCCTGCAATCTTGGACAGGGGAGATTCGATGGGACCCAGCACTTCGACCTCGGAATGCAGCATCCCGGCTGCGGCGCGCAGCCGGTCTCCGATCTGGCGCGCGGTTCGGGCGACCGCGCCTTTTTCCTTTCCACTGAATCGAAGCTGAAGCAGGCGGGCAAACGGCGGGTAGTTGAGCTTGCGGCGAAATTCGATTTCCCGCGTGAAAAAGGTCCTAAAGTCCTGGTCCCTTGCGGCTGTGATGCAGAAATGGTCCGGGTTGTAGGTCTGCATCACTACCCGGCCGGGGCGGTCGCCCCGGCCGGCCCGGCCGGCGACCTGGGCCAGCAGTTGAAACGTCCGCTCCCCGGCCCGAAAATCCGGAAAGTTCATCGAAAGATCCGCGGACACAATGCCCACCAGGGTGATGTTGGGAAAGTCGTGCCCCTTGGCCACCATCTGGGTGCCGATCAGGACGTCGATTTCCCTTCGGCGCAGGGCGCGCAGCAGCTTCAAGATGGTCCCCTTGCGGCCGGTGGTGTCGCGGTCCATCCGGGCGACGCGAGCCTCTGGAAACAGACCTTGAACCGTTTGCTCAAGTTTTTCGGTGCCGAGACCGAGCAGCCGGATGGCTTCGGCACCGCAGGCGTCGCAGACGGATTGGGAGGGCCGCTGGTAGCCGCAGTAGTGGCAGCGATAGACGTTTTGTCCCTGGTGGAAAGTCATGGCGATGTTGCAGTGCCTGCAGGTGACCGGGCTGCCGCAGGCCCCGCAGACCGGAAAGCTCGAGTAGCCTCTCCGGTTGAGAAACAGCAGCACCTGTTCATTGCGCTGCAGGGCTTCTGCCATGGCACGGCGCAGCGGCTCGGTCAGATACCGCTGCGGTCCGCGAAGATCCCTTACAGCCGTCAGGTCGACCACCTCGATGGCCGGCATGGGGCGGCTTTCGATCCGTTCGGGAAGCTGGATTTCGACAAACTTGCCGCTCTGCGCATTGTGAAACGACTGAACCGAGGGGGTCGCCGAGCCGAGCACGGCGACAGCCCCGGCCAGTTTGGCCCGAACCAGGGCCATGTCTCGGGCATTGTACCGAAGTCCGGTCTCCTGCTTGAAGGATGGGTCGTGTTCTTCGTCGACGACGACCAGGCCCAGGGGAGTCACCGGGGCAAACAGGGCCGACCGGGCGCCGATGACCACCTTTGCCTCGCCGCGGACGACCCGCATCCATTGATCGAACCGCTCCCCGGCGGTCAGGGCGCTGTGCAGCACCGCGATATGCGCCCCAAAGCGCGCCCGAAACCGCCTTTCCATTTCGGTGATCAAGGCGATCTCCGGAACCAGCACAAGGGTTCCCTTTCCCAGATCGAGGGCCTCCCGGGCCGCATGAAGGTAGACCTCGGTTTTGCCGCTGCCGGTCACCCCGGTCAAAAGAAAGGCGGCGTATCCGTCCGGCAGCCGCGCCGTGATCGTGTCCACTGCAGCGCGCTGGGCATCGGTCAGCGCAGGAGGGCTGTCCGGGGGGATTGGCTCTCCGAAGGGATCGCGGTAGACCGTCTGCCAGTGGATGAGGACCTGTCCGTCTTTTTCCATGGCCCGGATCAGTGCCGGCGCCGTGGGAACATGCTCTTTGAGGCGGCGGATCGGCATCGGCCCCTGCGACGCCAACATCGCGATGATTTTCTTCCGGGGTTCGGAAAGGGCTGCCGCGGGCGCAGGCGGGGACAGGGCGGCGATCCGCTCCTTGAGATGCCGGGCGCTGCCTCCGGCCAGCTGGGTTTGCCGCCGGACGTATCCGCCGGCCTCCAACTCGCGAACGAGGGCCTGATTTTTCGCAGGCGCGTTCCGGCCGACCACCCTCTGGATGGAAACCGGGTGCTGCAGCCGCTGAAGAAGATCCCGGGCGGCGGTCCTGAGCCCGCCGCCGGCCAGCAGCTCCCGTCCCCGATCGGTGATGGTCAGCGTCGTCTGGTCCGATACGGTGACGCCTCCGGGCAGGCCGGTGCGAATCGTCTCTCCTAAAGGATGCAGATAATACTCTGAGATCCATCGAAAAAAGGGGATCATGGATTCGGAAAAGATCGGCGCCTCGTCCATGACTTCGATCACCGGTTTCAGGGCTTTTTCCTTGATCGGTATGCCGGGCCCCAGGACGAATCCGGTGACCCGCCGGTTTCCGAAGGGAACCAGTACCCGCTTGCCGGGAAGCACGTCCTGAACAAGGCCTTTGGACACTCCGTAAGTGAAGGTCCCCTCCACCGGGAGGGCGACTGCGATTTCGAGCGTTTGGAAGAATTTTGCCATCGACCCGCCATAATGAGCGAATATTGCTGTTTATTATTGACACTGTCCCAAGAGATAGCCTATTTTACGGGACATATGACAAAGACCCGGTTGCCGCTTCCCGGCAGTAGCGGTCTGCAGATGCTGCGGGCCGGGAAACCCGACACGGCGATGCGGGCTTTCCTTTCACCGAAGGAGGACCCATGGTCAAGAAATGGAAGATCCCGCTGGTCATGATCGTTGCCGCCGCCCTGATCGCCGTTCCCTGCGGGGGTGTTCTGGCGCAGGAAGAGCCGTATGAAAAGGACCGGGATCCAGGCGCCATGACCGTGGATCTGGTGTTTGCCCGCCCCGTGGGGCTGGCCGCCATGGTGGTCGGCACCGCCGTATTCGTGCTTTCCATACCGTTTTCGGCGATGGGTGGCAACACCGGCCAGGCATGGCAGAAACTGGTCATCGATCCGACCGACTACACCTTTCACCGGCCCTTGGGGGAGTTCTAGCCCGCCAACGCAGAAGCGATCCGGCCCGTCCGGATCGCTTCCGACCGGCTTGCCGCTTATATCCCCACCCTATATATGTAACTCAACTTTCGGGTTTCGTCTCCAGATATACGCGGTTCGACACCATCAACATCTGCCGATTGAAGCGTCGATCGCCAGTGCGACGCGTCTTTCGGTACCTGCCAGCCCCTGATCCGAACCTGACAAAGGAGGCCCCATGCCGCTTCACGTGGCCACACACCCGCTGATCCGGCACAAGCTCGGACTCATGCGCCGGAACGACATCCCCACGAAGGACTTTCGGGGTCTTTGCTCCGAGATCGCCCGTCTTTTAACCTATGAAGCCACGAAAAATCTGGCCACGGAAAAGCAGACCATCCAGGGATGGGCCGGCCCTGTGGACGTGGAAGGCATCAAGGGGAAAAAAATCACCATCGTGCCGATACTGCGGGCCGGGCTGGGGATGATGCCTGGTGTTCTGGACATGATCCCTTCTGCGAGGGTCAGCGTCGTCGGACTGTATCGCAACGAGGAGACCCTCGAACCGGTGCAGTATTACGTGAAGATGACCAGCCACATGGAAGAGCGGATCGCCCTGATCCTGGATCCGATGCTGGCGACCGGCGGCACGCTGCTGTCCACCATCGACATGATCAAAAAGGCCGGATGCCGACAGATCAAGGGGCTTTTCATCGTCTCCGCCCCCGAGGGGCTGAAGCGGGTGGAAAACGCCCATCCCGACGTGGAGATCTACACTGCCGCGGTGGATGAAAAGCTCAACGACATCGGTTACATCTTGCCCGGACTCGGCGACGCCGGCGACAAGATTTTCGGCACCAAATAAAATCGCTCCGCGATTTTATTTGTGTTTCGCGTTCCGCGAAAACCAAAAAATTACGGAATTATGTACCCGTTTAAGGCTGCAGTCAGGGCTGTGGGGGGATCTTCCCGGAGGACGGGAAACTGTTTGAGGAGTTTAGTGGCCGTTGGACCGAACAGCGATGGATGCCCTGCAAATTTGGACAGTGGCCGGGTAGCCTTTAGCCTATTTTCCGAAATCAAGTCCCTGTTCGGTTCTACGGCCACTTGGCTCCGAGTTTTTCACGGCTTCCGGGAAGATCCCCCCACAGCCCTCAGATAAACCTTATAATCGTGCATAGGCCCGAAAAATTATAGATCACGCGGTGCAAAGCCAAGGGGAATGTTTTCCCCTACCCGCTCGACCACGCAACCTGCAAACCAATCAACTGAAACAGGAGAAGGCATGGCGGAAAACGCAACTCCCCGGACGTATTTAACCACTTCTAAAGAAATCGTGGTCGGCGGCCAGATGCTGTTCGTGGCCTTCGGGGCGATCATGGTGGTGGGCCTAAACAGCCTGGTCAAGGCCGGACAGGACCTGACAGAGCCGAGGAACCTGTCCATCGCCGCGCTGATCCTGGTGTTCGGCATCGGCGGGATGAGCCTATCTGCAGGGGAGTTCAGCCTCGAGGGAATCGGTCTGGCAGGCATCATGGGGGTGGTGCTGAATCTGGTGCTGCCGCGTGGGAAAGCAGAGGACAGAGAAAAGACCGATGTCGGAGGTCCGATGTCAGATGTCTGAGAAGGGCAAGAGGACGGAGGACAGAAAGCGGCGGATAAAAAAATCCCAAGCCCCAAGCGCCAAATTCCAAACAATGCTTGAAATTTGGAAGTTTTCTGCCCCGCCGCCTTTGCTTCGGGCGAAGTTGCTTATGAGCGGGAGCCTCTGGCCGGTGTTGCTGGCCAGTTTGATAAAAAGTGAAACTTCCCTTTTCCGTCATCCCGGCCGCAGCGGAGCGGAGAGCCGTGGTTCGACAGGTTCGACAAGCTCACTGCAGGCAGGCTCACCACCCTGAGTCCCGCCGAGGCGGGATTGAAGGGGGATCCACAAAAATCTGGATTCCGGGTCAAGCCCGGAATGACGAACCTTATATGTCGTAGTTTCACGTGAGCTTAGAGCGCTTGTCAACCAGCCGATCCATGACCTTGAGTTCGGTGGGCTTCAGTGCATATCAAGCTCTCTCAAACGGAACGAAAATATGACAATCCCTATAGATGCTCTAAAATGCGTTCTGATTAGCGGTTCAATGATATCCAACAACAAAGGGGGAGGAGCAATCGCTCTTCCCCCTTTTCTTTTTTCAGAGCGCGCAGCGCCCTGCATCATGGCATCCAAGGTTCCCAGCATCCCAGCGGCGCGCAGCGCGCCTTACAGCCTATAGGGCGTCAGGCTTTCGCATCCCTCATCGGTGACCAGCAGGGTCTGCTCGAACTGGGCCGACAGGGAGCCGTCCCGGGTGACGGCCGTCCAGTTGTCCTTCAGGACCCTCAGCTCCTTGCCGCCGAGATTGATCATCGGTTCGATGGTAAAGACCATGCCCGGGGCCAGCGGAATTCCCTGCCCCCTCTGGCCGTAGTGGGGAATCTGCGGGGCTTCGTGAAATTCGAAGCCGACCCCGTGGCCGACGAATTCCCGAACCACGGAGCAGCCCTCGGATTCGGCCAGATCTTGAATAACCCATCCGATATCGCCGACCGTGTTTCCGGGCCGAACCATTGAGATGCCGGCCCTCAGGCAGGCCGCTGCGACCCGGACGATTTTCTCGGCTTCCGGTCCGGGGGCGCCGACAAAAAAGGTTTTGTTCGCGTCGGCGTAGTAGCCTTCCAGAATCGAAGTGACGTCGACGTTGACGATGTCTCCTTCTCTCAGTACCCGCCCTCCCGGGATGCCGTGGCAGATCACCTCGTTGACCGACACGCAGACGCTTTTGGGAAACCCGCGGTAGTTGAGGGGGGCCGGTACGGCGCCCCGGGCCACCGTCATCTTGTGAACGATGGTGTTGATTTCCTCGGTTTCCATGCCGGGCCGAATTGCGGCCTCCACGGCCTGGAGCGTTTCCACCACCAGTTTCCCGCAGCGCCGGATACCCTCGATGTCCTTTGGCTCCTTGAGCTGGATCCGGTGTTTTCGAAGGTAGGCGTCTTTGAGCGGCTCCACGGCGGATTGCTGCTGCTTCAGGGCGCAGCACTTTTTATATTTCAGGCCGCTGCCGCAGGGGCAGGGGTCGTTTCTGCCGACTTTGGTTTTCATTCATCTTTTCCGGAAAGAATTATTGTCGCCAAGAGAATCGAATAAAATTCCTTTACCTGAATCTTGAATTTTGAACCTGGAACCTTGAATCCCGGCGCGGCCAGCGGTGGGGCTCATATGAAACTTCGACCGAAGCCGGCGGCAAAAACCGACCTGTCTCCGCCTTGGGTTTTGGAAATTGGAGGGCCACGCTCCGTCGTGGCCGGCATTTGGTCGTTACCAGCAGCTCGGACTAGACTGCGCGCGTCTCTCCACCGGCAGGGGCTTCGACATAAGTTTCAGGTTTGATCAAACCGGCCGGTTCAGGCCAAAAAATTCCTATAGAATTTCTTCCGGCAAACCTTGAACCCTGAACCCTGAACCCTGAACCCTGAACGCCGCGCCAGCGGCTTCCCCTACCGCTCCTCCAGGGGAACGAACTTGGTCAGGGAGGGACCGATATAGATCTGCCGGGGACGGCCCAGCTTCCAGTTCGGGTCGTCTAAACTTTCCTTCCACTGGGCGATCCATCCGGGAAGGCGGCCGATGGCGAACATCACGGTGAACATGTTCGTCGGAATCCCGATGGCCCGCAGGACGATCCCGCTGTAGAAGTCGACGTTGGGATAGAGGCGGTGCTCCACGAACCAGTCGTCTTCCAGGACGGTCTGTTCCAGATCCTTGGCGATTTCCAGCAGCGGATCGCGGATATGCAGCTTTTCCAGGAGCGTGTCGCAGATTTTCTTCATGATCCGCGCCCGCGGGTCGTATGCCTTGTAGATCCGGTGGCCGAAGCCCATGAGCCGAAACGGGTCGTTTCTGTCCTTGGCCCGCTTGACAAACGGCTTGACGTCGCCGCCCTTTTCCTCGATCTCTTCGAGCATTTCGATGACGGCCTGGTTCGCCCCTCCGTGGAGCGGTCCCCACAGCGCCGCGATTCCCGAAGAGATGGCGGCGTACAGATTGACCCGCGCGCTGCCCACCAGCCGCACGGCCGACGTGGAGCAGTTCTGTTCGTGATCGGCGTGAAGGACCCAAAACAGCCGCAGGGCGTGAACCACATCCTGGTCGATTTCATAAGGGCGCACCGGCGAGTCGAACATCATGTTCAGGAAATTGGCGCAATACGCTAGGTCCGGGCGCGGATAGACGACCCGGTGGCCCCGGGAGATCTTGTAGGACATCGCCGCCAGGGTGCGCACTTTGGACAGCAGCCGGGTAACCGTGATGTTGATCTCCTCTTCCATGGTCTGCAGCTCCGGATAGAAGCTTCTCAGCGTGTTGACCATGGAAGACAGGATTCCCATGGGATGGGACGCCCTGGGAAAGTTGGAGAAAAATTCCCGCATGTCCTCGTGGACCAGGGAGTGGTCGTTGAGCAGCACGGAAAACCGGGTGAGCTCGCTTCGGTTGGGAAGTCTGCCGTTGATCAACAGGTAGGCGGTTTCCTTGAAGGTGGCGTGTTCGGCCAGCTCTTCGACCGGAATCCCCCGGTAGCGGAGAATGCCGTTTTCCCCGTCGACGAAAGTGATGGCGCTGGTGCAGCTTCCGGTGTTGACGTATCCCGGATCGAGGGTGATCAAACCGGACTGGTTGCGCAGCTCGGAAATGTCGATTGCCTTTTCGCCTTCGGTTCCCTCGACAATGGGAAGCTCGTAGATGCGGCCCTGATATTCGAGTTTGGCGGTGTCGCTCATGGCGGATTTCCTTCAGGTCGATACGGTTGCCATATCAGCCCCGCCGATGACCGGCGCGGCGAGTCGAAATGAATCTCCCTGCAGCCTCGCCAAAGCGGGATTTCCGCTTCGCTCCAACAAGCTGCAGGGTATCAAGCGGGATCTGATCTTACCCCCCCTCACCCTGACCCTCTCCCACCAGGGGAGAGGGAATAATTTGGTATCCCGGTTGCCCCTCCAAAGCGGGATTTCCGCTTCGCTCCAACAAGCAACAGGGAATCATCAAGTTGAACCAGGCGTGAAAAGAGGAGGACACTCTAACCGAATCCAGGGGGAGGGTCAAGGAGGGGAAGATCCGTGGGGTGGATTTCACCTGCAATTTTTTCTCTTGACGAAGAGGGGGCTTGTCACGTAAAGTGTTCAACCAGATTGCATATTGTATATAATATGCAAAACGGGATTGACCAATGTATGGCCTCAGAACCATGCTTGACATTGGAGAATAGCAAGACGCGATGGGAATCGAATCGATCAAGGTAGAATCCCTGGAATCGCAGGTTTCCTATAGAATTCGGGAAATGATCCGGCAGCGGATATTGACCAAGGGACAGAAGGTGAAAGAACGAGAGCTCTGCGAAAAGCTTGGGATCAGCCGCACCCCGGTCCGGGAGGCGCTTCGCACCCTCAAATCCGAAGGATTGATCGATATCATTCCAAACAAGGGCGCCTTTGTCTCCGAGCCTTCCATCGAAAATATCAAGGAAATCTTCGAAGTAATGTCGCTTCTGGAGGGGGAGGCTGCCCGTCTTGCCGCCCGGCGGATCACCGACCTGGAGCTCAAAAAGCTGGAAGCGATCCACCAGGAGCTCAAGCGCCATCACGCGGAAAGAAACAGCGAAAAGTATCTGGCCGCCAACAGCCGGTGCCATCAGTACATCCGAAAGCTTGCCAAGAATCAGCTGCTCTATGAATTGGTCCAATCCCTTCAGGTTAAAATTTTTCTATACCGAACCCAGCAGCTCAACAAGCTTGGGCGCTTCGATCAGTCGGTCAAAGAGCATGAAGAGTTGATGAAAGCATTCCGGAAAAAGGACGCCAGGGCAGCGGAAAGGGCGATGAAAGCCCACCTGAAGAACCAGGAAGAGGCCCTGGTTGCCATGCAGGGCACCGATTCTTCCAAGGTGGCCTGATTCCACTGGATGATTCCCGGTTGCTTGTTGGAGCTACGCGGAAATCCCGCTTCTGCGGGGCAACCGGGATACCAAATTATTCCCTCTCCCCTGGTGGGAGAGGGTCAGGGTGAGGGGGGTAAGATCAGATCCCGCGACCTCGCCGGCGAAACCGACCCGGACGGATGATGCACCGGCTGTCGTTGACAGCCGTTTCGTATAGCCCGAAAGAGGGAGGCTTATTAACCCAACGGAAGTATGAGGAGGCATTGATGAAAAAAAGAGCCGTATTAAGCACGATTTTGGTCTGCCTGGTGAGCGTCGCATTTCTGTGTACGACGGCGGACGCCAGACCGGTCACGTTGAAAGTATCCCACCAGTTTGCCAAGGGTGATGTGCGGGACGAAATGACCCGGGTCTTCGGAGAAAAGGTCACGGAGATGACCAACGGTCAGGTCAAGTTCCGGTATTATCCTGCTTCCGCTCTTTTCAAGGCGAAAGAGCAGTGGGACGCCATGCGCATGGGAAGCTTAGACATGTCGCTGTTTCCCCTTGACTATGCGTCCGGCAAGGTTCCCCAGTTCTCCGTCAGCCTGATGCCCTGCGCGGTGCAGAACGTGGCCCAGGGGCTCACCTGGCGAAACAAGCCCATCGGAAAGAAGCTCGAAGCCATGATGCTGGAAAACGGCGTTCGGAACCTGGCCTGGGCCTGGTTTTCAGGCGGCATCGGATCCAACGTCCGGCAGATCAAGGTGCCCGAAGATGTCAAGGGCGTGAAGCTGCGGGCCGCCGGTAAGAAGTTCGAGTACATGATGAAAGAAGCCGGCGCCTCGATCACCAGCATGCCGTCTTCGGAGGCCTATCAAGCCCTGGCCACCGGCGTTATCGACACAGTGCTCACCTCGGCGGCGTCCTTCGTGAGCTACCGCCTGTATGAGCAGCTCGACTACGCCAACGTGCCGACGAAATACTCCATCTGGTACATGGCGGAAAACCTCTGCATCTCGGAAAAAACCTGGCAGCGCCTGACGGCCGACCAGCAAAAGGCCTTTTTGGAGGTCGCCGAATGGATGCACCAGGACTGGATCGTTGAAAACTTCGACGCGTTGGCCCGTGAAATGTACGATGAGTACAAGAAGGCCGGCGTCGAGATCCACGAGATGACCAAGGAAGAGTTCGCCATCTGGCGGGATTTTGCCAAAAAGACCGCCTGGAAGGATTTTGCCGACAACGTCGAAGGCGGGCAGGAGATTCTGGACCTGGCCGTGGACGCCATGGAGTAACCATCCGGCAAAACCGCTGCGGAGTCCCGATGGCAACCGGGGCTCCGCAGTCGCTTTTTATAGCGCGGTGCGGCCGCTTCATCCCTGGTGAAGACGAATCGGATCCCATACAAATTCTGGAAGGTAACGATGAAAATGTTTTGGAGGGTCATCAAATCCCTGATCGAAGGGCTCAGCGTCATTACGGGGTTTCTTTCCGCCATCGGCATCGTCGCGGCGTCCGTGATCATCACCGAGGCGGTGTTCGTGCGCAAGGTCTTGAACATATCCACCATCTGGCAGACGGAGATGTCGGTGTTCCTGCTGATTTTCGCGACGTTCGTGGGTGCGGCGTTCGTGCAGAAAAACGACCACCATCTCAACGTCGATTTTCTGCTGGTCTACCTGCCCCCGAAGGTCCGCGAATCGTTTCTGCTGTTCGGATCGATTTTCACCATGGTGCTTTCGGCGATCATCGCCTGGTACGCCTATCCCATGTGGTGGGAGACGGTGGTCGAAAACTACCATTCCATGTCCCTGTGGGGGCCGCCGTTGTGGATTCCCTACGCGTTCATCCCCTTCGGTCTGACCCTTCTCGTGCTGCAGTACCTCGTTCAGATCGTCGACAAGATCGGCAAGTTCAGGGCCGGGGAGTTCGAAGAAAGCATGGTCCGGGCGGAGATCAAGGACATCGACCTGGACGCCGCCAAATCAGAATAGCCGGTCTACCATCCGATTCGGTTTGCCCCGACCTCTTCTGCAACCTCGAATTGGGACTTGTTTCGGACACCTACAGATGATTCAGGATGGAGCTTGAATATGGAACAATTTTTCATCAACATCTTTCTGTTCGGCGGCGCACTGCTGCTCCTGATTTCCGGAATGCCGATCTGGGCCGGTCTGGCGGGCATATCGGTCATCGCGGTCCTGATCTTTTCTCCGTATATCCTTCAGTCGATTCCTTACGTACTGTACAGCAGCCTCGACAATTTTGCCCTGCTGGCGATTCCGCTGTTTATCATGTTGAGTGCGCCCATCGCCGCATCCAGGGCGAGCAAGGACCTGTATGAGACCCTGCACAAATGGATGTACAAGATCCCCGGGGGCCTGGGCATCTCCAACATGCTCGCCTGCGGCATCTTCGCCGCGCTCAGCGGATCGAGCCCGGCCACGGCGGCCGCCATCGGCGGAGTGGGGATCCCGGAAATGAGGAAAAAGGGGTATTCTGCGGCCCTGGCCACCGGCCTGATCGCCCATGCCGGCACCTTCGGCATCCTCATTCCCCCCAGCGTCACCATGATTCTGTACGGCGTGGCCACCGAGACCTCCATCGGCAAGTGCTTCATCGCCGGCATTCTGCCTGGGCTGCTGGAGATCGCCTTTAGCTGCGTCTGGGTCTCCGGCGTCTTTTTCTACCGCAAGAAGATTCCGGCCAAGGCCGGCGCCATATACTATATCGAGGACCGGGGGGAGACCGAATCCTTTTCCTGGGCCGACCGGTTCCGGTCTCTGGGCAAGGTGGCACCGTTTGTGGCGATCATCATCGGCATCATGCTGGCCTTGTACGGCGGCTGGGCCACGCCCAGCGAGGCCGGCGGCGTCGGGGCGGTGATGGCATTCATCCTGGTGATTATCATCTACAAGGTCACCAACCCGGCCAAGCTGTGGGACATCATCATCAAGGCCTTGAACGAGAGCGCCATGATCCTGATGATCATGGCCGCGGCCCTGATTTTCGGATATGTTTCCTCGGACCTGTACGTGACCCAGTCCCTGGCCGAGTGGATCCTGGGACTGCCCTTCGGAAAATGGGGCATCATTTTCATGGTCAACCTCCTGCTGCTGGTGCTCGGCTTCTTCATTCCGCCGGCCGCGGTCATCGTCATGGTGGCGCCGCTCTTGCTGCCGGTGATCACCGGACTGGGGTTCGACCCGGTCTGGTTTGCGGTGATCATGACGGTGAACCTGGAGATCGGCCTGGTGACGCCGCCGGTGGGTCTGAACCTGTATGTCGTCAAGAGCATCGCGCCGGACGTTCCAATGTCCAAGGTCCTGATGGGCGTGTTTCCCTTTCTGGTCATCGAAGTCGCCGTGATCGTTTGCGTCTGCATCTGGCCGGAACTGGCCACCTGGCTGCCGAATAAAATGCTGGGTGTATAGCGATAGCCCCAATAAACGCTCCATCCCGGAACATCTCCCGCCCCGTGCGTCACCGCGGGGCGGGAGAATCGGAAAGGAGCCCTGATCCACCGGCGTGGATTTTTTTAAGAGTTTGGTTGTATACATAATACTAAATAGAAGTTCATTCAGCTTATGGAGAAGCCCATGGAAAACAGCATGAGAAACATCAAGGTTCTGGATTTTTCCCAGGCCCTGGCAGGGCCGTACTGCACGTTGATGCTCGGAGACGCCGGCGCGGAAATCATCAAGGTCGAGCGCCCCGGCTCCGGAGACATGAGCCGGGCCTGGGGGGCGGAGTTTGCCCCGGGCATGAATTCGTATTTTGCCAGCATCAACCGCAACAAAAAATGCATGACGGTGAGAATGGACTCAGACGAGGGTCGAGACATCATCCACCGGCTGGCCAAATGGGCCGACGTGGTGGTGGAAAACTACCGGCCCGGGGTCACTGCCAAACTGGGAATCGACTACGACACCCTGTCCAAGATCAACCCCGGGATCGTCTACTGCTCCATTACCGGATTCGGCACGGTCGGCCCCGACAAGAAGCGGCCGGGATTTGACCTGATCGCCCAGGGCATGGGCGGCATCATGGGCATCACCGGCCAGAAAGGCGGGATGCCGACAAAAGTCGGGGTGGCCATCGGCGACATCATCGCGGGCATGTTCGGCGCCTTCGGCGTCATGCGGGCCCTGCTTGAAAGAGAGCACACCGGCGTCGGCCAGCACCTGGAGACCTCGTTGCTGGAAGGGCAGATGGCGCTATTGACATTTCAGGCCGGGGGGTATTTCATCACTGGAAAATCGCCGGAACCCGCGGGCAACATCCATCCGTTTATCGCCCCGTATGAAACCTTTCCGACCCAGGACGGCTACATCAACATTGCCGCTGGCAACGACGGATTGTGGAGCAAGCTTTGCGCCGTGCTGGACATCCCCGAGCTGGAGAAGGATCCCCGCTTCGACACCAATCCAAAGCGGGTGCAAAACCGGCCGGAGCTGGTGCCGCTGCTGGAAAAAGAGACCGTCAAGTACGGAAAGGACGAACTGTTGGAGAAGGTGGGCAAGGCCGGCATCCCGGTCGGCCCGGTCAACACCTTCGAAGAGCTGTTCAGTTCCGAGCAGGTCAAGGCCCTGCAAACTGTGCAAGAGGTCGTTCATCCCAAGGTCGGCAAGATGAAGGTGATCAAGTCTCCCATCAACTACTCCAAGACGCCGGATGAAATCAGAACGCCGCCGTCGCTGCTGGGAGAGCACACCGAACAGATTCTGGCCGAGGTATTGACCATGAGCGAAGCTGAAATCAAGGCGCTGAAAGAAAAAACCATCATCTGAAAGGAGCGGGGTCATGAAGATTATCGTCGGATATGCCGGCGGCGGCGTCGGCAACAAGGTGCTGCAGCTGGCCAAACAGGAGGCCAAGGCCCACAACGCATCGGTGGAGATCATATACACCAGCGATCTGGAGACGAAAACCCGGAGCGAAATGGCCAAACGCGAGGAGGCCGAAAAAGATCTTCAAAAAGTCGCTGACGATTTCAAGGCCGATGGCATCTCCTGCAACGCGGTCCTGAAAAGCGGGCTGACCCCGGGCGAGGTAATCGTGGAAGAGGCCCGGAGCGGCGGCGCGGATATGATCGTGATCGGACTGCGGAGAAGATCGCGCCTGGGCAAATTCGTTTTCGGGTCGACGGCCCAGTACGTCATCCTGGAGGCCCCCTGCCCGGTATTGATCGGATCAGACACCTAAAAAGAAAGACGCATGCCCTATGTCTATTTTGAGCGCGAAAGAAAAGATTGCAGAGCTTCAGAAAAAGCATGAACAAATCGAAAAAGGGGGCGGAGATAAAGCCATCTCCGTCCAGCACGAAAAAGGGAAGCTCACCGCCCGGGAGCGCATCGACCTGCTCTTTGATTCGGGGACGTTCAAGGAGGTCGACGTCTTTGTCACCCACCGAAGCAACTACCGGGGGATGCAGGGGGTGGAAACCCCCGGAGACGGGGTCGTCACCGGCTACGGCACGGTCAACGGCCGCCTGGTGTTTGTCTACGCCCAGGACTTTACCGTCATGGGAGGCTCCTTAGGGGAGATGCACGAAGCCAAGATCACCAAGGTTCAGGACATGGCCCTGAAGATGGGCGCGCCGGTCATCGGCATCAACGACTCGGGCGGGGCCAGAATCCAGGAGGGGGTCTCTTCTCTGATCGGGCTGGGCCACATGTTTTACCGGAACACGATCGCCTCGGGGGTCATCCCCCAGATTTCGATTATCATGGGGCCCAGTGCAGGGGGCGCCGTATACTCGCCGGCGTTGACGGACTTCGTCTTCATGGTGGACGGCAGCAGCAAGATGTTCATCACCGGCCCCCAGGTCATCAAGACGGTGACCGGCGAAGAGGTGGACGCCGAGGCCCTGGGGGGGTCGGTCACCCACAACCGGACCAGCGGCGTGGCCCATTTCAGAAGCGCCACCGACGCCGAATGCCTCGAAACCGTCAAGGAGCTGCTGTCTTTTCTTCCTTCCAACAACGTGGAGGATCCTCCGAAGGTTGACGCCGGAGACGACCCGGAGCGGCTCAGCCCCGAGCTGGACGAGGTGATCCCCGACAATCCGAATCGTTCCTACGATATGCGGGACGTCATCTCGGGGATCGTCGACAGCGGCTATTTTTTCGAGGTGCACAGAGAATACGCCCAGAATATCCTGACGGTGTTTTCCCGCCTCGACGGCAAAACCGTCGGCATCATCGCCAACCAGCCCATGCATCTGGCCGGCTGCCTGGATATCAACGCGTCCGACAAGGCGGCCCGCTTCATTCGCTTCTGCGACGCCTTCAACATCCCCCTGCTGACCCTGGTCGATGTTCCCGGCTACCTGCCCGGCACGATCCAGGAATTCAGCGGCATCATCCGCCACGGGGCCAAGGTGCTGTACGCGTACTCCGAGGCCACCGTGCCCAAGGTCACTCTGGTCATCCGCAAAGGATACGGGGGCGGCTATATCGCCATGTGCAACAAGGGCTTGGGGGCCGACCAGGTATACGCCTGGCCGTCGGCCGAGATCGCGGTCATGGGGCCGGAAGGGGCCGCCAACATCATTTACCGCAAAGAGATCAAGGCGGCCGACAACCCGGAAGAAAAAAGGCAGGAGATGGTGGAAGAATACCGGAAGGAATTCGCAAACCCCTACAATGCCGCGACCTTCGGCTATGTGGAGGACGTCATTCAGCCCTCCCATTCGAGGCCGATACTGATATCCGCCTTTGAAATGCTGGAAACCAAGCAGGATCCGAGGCCGGCCAAAAAGCATGGAAACATTCCACTGTAGGAGAATGCCTTGGAACGAATAATCGTCGGACTACAGGTAACCGTCATCGGGATGAGCGTCGTTTTTCTGATCTTGATCCTGATCAACCTGGCGCTCAACTTGATGCGCGTGTTTTTTTCCCAGGCAGAGCCGCCCAAGAAAGCGCCGGCAAAAAGGGCGGAAACCGCCGGCGCACTCGACCCGGGTTCGAATCAGGACGAGGGCCGGTTGATCGCCGTGCTCACCGCGGCCATTGTTGCCGACGGAGAGACCAAGGCGCCCTTCCGAACGTTGTCCATCCGGGCGTTGGATGAAAAGCGCTCGGCCTGGAAGGAAAATGCGAGAAGAGCGCATTTGAGGGGCAAAACCCTGGTCCGGTCCCGGCCGAAGACCGCCCTTCGCTAATGACGATTCCCTGTTGCTTGTTGGAGCGAAGCGGAAATCCCTCTTTGGCGGGGCAACAGGGATACCAAATTATTCCCTCTCCCCTGGTGGGAGAGGGTCAGGGTGAGGGGGGTAAGATCAGATCCCGCTTTGATACCCTTCAGCTTGTTGGGGCTAAGCGGAAATCCCTCTTTGGCGGGGCTGCAGGGAGATGCCATCACCGGCTTTCGAGAACCTATCTGGCAGGAGTATTGAATCATGAAATGTTACCGGATCAAAGTCGAAGGAAAACTATACGAAGTAGAAGTAGAAGAGATTCAAGGAGAGGCGGCCCAAAGCGAACCGGCCCGGCAGGTGCAGCCCAAGTCCGCCCCCGCGCCGGCCGCCCCGCCTCCGAAAGCGGCCGCCCCGCCGCCGGCACCGAAGCCGTCTGCGGCCGGAGCCGGCGATGTCACCGCCCCCATGGGCGGGAAGGTCATCTCCATCCAGGTGAACAAAGGCGACACCGTCGCCGTCGAAGACGTGCTGTTGACCTTGGAAGCGATGAAGCTGGAAAACGAAATCCGGGCCCAGCAGGAAGGAACGGTGACCGACATCCTGACCAGCGAAGGGGCCACGGTGGAGGCGGGCGACGTGCTCTTGAAGATCGGGTAAAGGCACCGGCAAAGGACATGTAGAAAAAAGGAAAGAGACATAACATGTTTCAAAAAATATTGATGTTTATCAATACGACCGGTGTCATGAACATGACGATCGGGCACGGTGTCATGATGTCGATCGCCCTGGTGCTGCTGTACCTGGGCATCAAGAAAAAGTTCGAGCCGCTGCTGCTCGTTCCCATCGGCTTTGGCATGCTGCTGTCCAACATTCCCCTGAACGGATTGATGAGCCCGCCTGTGTTGGAGATCGGGGAACATGCCATCCATACCAAGCAGGTCGGCGGTCTTTTGTACTACCTGTTTCAGGGAGACGAACTGGGCATCTTCCCTCCGCTCATCTTCATGGGAGTCGGGGCCATGACCGACTTCGGGCCCCTGATCGCAAACCCCAGAAGCATTCTTCTCGGGGCCGCCGCCCAGTTCGGCATCTTTGCCACGTTTTTCGGGGCTATTTTTCTCGGCTTCACCTATCCGGAGGCGGCCAGCATCGGCATCATCGGAGGCGCGGACGGCCCCACCACCATTTACCTGGCTTCCATGCTCGCGCCGCATATGCTGGCCGCGACGGCGGTGGCCGCCTATTCTTACATGGCCCTGGTCCCGATCATTCAGCCGCCGATCATGAGGCTGCTGACCACCAAGGCCGAACGGCGGATCGTCATGGAACAGCTCCGGCCGGTTTCTAAAAAGGAGAAGCTTCTTTTTCCCATTATCGTTACGATTCTGGTCTTGATGCTTTTGCCTGCGGCATCGCCGCTGATCGGCATGCTCATGCTCGGCAACCTGTTCAAGGAGTGCGGCGTCACCGATCGGCTGAGCGAAACCGCCCAGAATGCCATGATCAATATCGTCACCATTTTCCTCGGTATTACGGTGGGCGCCACGGCCACGGCCGAATCCGCCCTCAACGTGAAGACCTTCGGCATCATGGTGCTGGGCATCGTCGCCTTTTCCATCGGCACTGCCTCGGGCGTGCTCCTTGCCAAGATCATGAACAAGCTCAGCGGCGGGAAAATCAATCCCCTGATCGGTTCTGCCGGAGTTTCGGCGGTTCCGATGGCTGCCAGGGTTTCCCAGGTGGTCGGCCAGCAGGAGCGGTCCGACAATTTTCTGCTGATGCATGCCATGGGACCGAACGTGGCCGGCGTGATCGGCTCGGCGATCGCGGCGGGCGTCATGCTTTCAATTTTTGGATAAGTCAATACGGAAATGCAAGAAGGAGGAAGGCGTTAATGAAAATTCACGAATATCAGGCCAAGGAATTGTTTCGAAACTTCGGCGTTCCGGTTCCGGAAGGAAGCGTGGCGTTCAGCCCTGAGGAAGCGGCGGCAGCGGCCGACAAGCTCGGCGGGTTTCCCGTCGTCGTCAAGGCCCAGATCCATGCCGGCGGCCGCGGCAAGGGCGGCGGCGTCAAGCTGGCAAAGTCCAGAAAAGAAGTCTCTTCTCTGGCCGGTGAAATCATCGGAATGAATTTGGTTACCCACCAGACCGGCCCATCGGGGCAGAAGGTGAGAAAAGTTCTCGTGGAGCAGGGGCTCGATATCGCCAAAGAGCTTTACCTGAGCATTTTACCCGACCGCGCCACGGCGACCCACGTCATCATGGCCAGCGAGGCCGGGGGCATGGACATCGAAACCGTCGCGGCCGAGACGCCGGAAAAGATCATCAAGGTCTTCGTGGATCCGCTCCTGGGCCTGCAGGCCTATCAGTGCCGCCAGGTGGGCTTCGGCCTCAATCTTCCGCCGGCCGCCCTCAAGCCTTTTTTCAAGCTGCTCACCGGGCTCTACAAACTGTTCGCCCAGTACGACTGCTCCCTGGTGGAGATCAACCCGCTGGTGCTGACCGCAGACGACAATGTCCTGGCGCTGGATGCCAAGCTGGACGTGGACAGCAATGCCCTCTATCGCCACAGGGACATCCAGGAATACCGGGATATCGATGAAGAAGATCCCCTGGAGTACGAGGCGTCCAAACACAACCTGAACTACATCAATCTGCAGGGCGCCGGAAACATCGGCAACATGGTCAACGGCGCCGGATTGGCCATGGCCACCATGGACATCATCAAGCTTGCCGGCGCGGAACCTGCCAACTTCCTGGATGTCGGCGGCGGAGCCAATGCGGAAATGGTCGAAAACGGCTTCCGCATCATTCTCGGCGATGAAAATGTCAAAGGCATCCTGATCAATATTTTCGGCGGGATTCTTCGCTGCGACGTGCTCGCCCAAGGCGTGGTCGAAGCCGCCAAAAAAACCGGCCTCAACGTACCGGTGGTTGTTCGCATGGAGGGGACCAATGTGGAAGAGGGCCGAAAGATCCTGGCTGAATCGGGCCTGAACCTGATTACGGCGGTCGACCTGAAGGACGCCGCGGCAAAGATAGCGGAGATCGCGGGAAACGCCTGAGAGCCGGGTGAAAAGACGATGGCCCCCGGTTTGTCGAAACAAGAAATCCACCAAACACGATAGAGGGTAAAATGAGTATATTTGTCGATAAAAATACGCGCTTGGTTGTCCAGGGAATCACCGGAAAAGAAGGCCAGTTTCACACCCGCCACTGTATCTCTTACGGCACGCAGGTCGTCGCCGGCGTGACGCCCGGCAAAGGCGGCCAGAAGATGGACGATGTTCCGGTCTTCAATACCGTGGCCGATTCGGTCGACAAGGCCGGGGCCAACTGCAGCCTGATTTTCGTGCCGCCGCCGTTTGCTGCCGATGCCATCATGGAAGCGGCCGATGCCGGCGTCGACCTGATCGTTGCCATCACCGAAGGCATTCCGGTCATGGACATGCTGAAGGTCAAAAATTACCTAAAAAGCAAACCGTGCCGCCTGATCGGCCCCAACTGCCCCGGGATCATCACCCCCGGACAGTGCAAGGTCGGTATCATGCCCGGTCCGATTCACAAGCCCGGCGGCCCCATCGGGGTGGTTTCCCGCTCGGGAACCTTGACCTACGAGGTGGTCCACCAGCTGACCCAGAAAGGGATCGGGCAGACGACCTGCATCGGCATCGGCGGCGACCCGGTCAACGGGACGAATTTCATCGACTGCCTTGAGGCCTTCGAGGCAGACGATGAGACCCGGGGCGTGGTCATGGTGGGGGAGATCGGCGGCGACGCCGAGGAAAAGGCCGCCGAATTCATCTCCGCCCGCATGAGCAAACCGGTGGTGGGTTTCATCGCCGGCCTCACTGCGCCTCCCGGCCGCCGCATGGGACATGCCGGTGCGATTATCAGCGGCAGCAGCGGCACGGCCCAGGGGAAAATCGATTCCATGAAGGCCGGCGGAATCCATGTCTGCGAAAACCTCGGTTCTCTTGGAGATCTTTGCGCCGAGGTGTTCAAATGAAGCGGATTGCCGTGCTCATCCCAGGGATCATGACGCCCGAATCCCTGGCGGCAAGGGTCGATCACTTAAAGAAGTTCGTATCTTCCGACACCGAGATCAAGCCCCTGGTGTTTTCCGGCCCGGTCCGGGACATCAAGGTCGGCGGCGATGTCTCTTTGCTGGCCGGAGAGACGCGGCAGATCGCCATCGATGTCGAAAAACAGGGTTTTGACGCGCTGGTGATTCACGGCATCTGCGATTTCGGCATCGAAGCGGCCCGGGGGGCGGTGGAGATGCCGGTGGTGGGACTGGGGTCGGCGGTCTTCCATCTCGCCAGCCAGCTGGCAGACCGCTTTGGTGTGGTGACCAAAAGCGACGCCACCATTCCCGAATTTTCCCGCCGCATCCAATTGATGGGATGCTTTGACCGGATCACTTCCATGCGTCCCCTCAACGTGAAGGAGACCGATCTGCTGGAAAAGCGCGACGAGGTCGAAAAAAAGTTCATCGATATCGCCCGATACCAGGTCGAGGAGGAAGGCGCCCAGTTGATCGTGGCCGGCTATTCCGCGATATTGGGCATTTTATCAGACGGCGCCCGCGACGAACTGGAGACCAACCTGGGTGTGCCGGTCATCGACGGGGTGCCGGTGGCGATGAAAACGGCCGAGATGCTGGTGGATCTGAAAATGACCCACAGCCGGCGGGCCTACCCGATGTTTGACGAATAGACCGGTCGTTTATCGACCGGCCTGGGGGAGGGCATTTTGTGCCGGCCGCGGTATCCGCGGCCGGCTCGACAGCCTTGAAATCGATGCTGCCGAAGACGGAAAGCGCGTCTACATCTGACATGCCAGCCCCGCCGCCGACCGCGCCAGGATTCAAGATTCTCCGGCGGGAGATTTATACGAATCTTTCGGTCTCAACCGGCCAGTTTGATCAAAAAGGAAACTATTTTTATCTTTGCGCTTATCCGGAATCCTGCAGGTTGGGGCCGCTGGAGGCCGATGGGTTTGGGCTTGGAGGGCCACGCGCCGTCGTGGCCGGAATTTGCTCGTTATCGGCAATGCGGACGCGACGGAGCGCGTCCCTCCAACGCTTCCTGATAGAGCCTCCTTGGGCTTCATAGATGATCTGCCTTTAGAAAGGCTTTTGTGCTTGTTTGGATATTGTGATTTGGTGTTTGTTTGAATTTTGGTGCTTGGGATTTGGATTTTTTTACAAAAGATGACGGCGTACCTATCGCCGGGGAGATATACGCCAATGGCTGACCAGCCGCAATCTGACTGGATCGCATCCGTGATCGAAGACTTCATTGCAAACAGTCCGGAAAACAATCTCCAGAACCGGACCGGGGAAAAAGCCTTCGAGAATCCGCTGGTGGGATTTGCCGGGGGCGCCGATCCGATCTTTGACGACTACAAAACCCATGTGGGGCCGTTTCACTGGACTCCGCTTGAAATTTTCCGGGTCACCTTTGCCGAGAGCCGCATCGAGGCCGGGGACCTGACCGTGATCAGCTGGATCCTGCCCCAGACCTCCCGAACCCGGGCCGACAACCGCAAACAGGATCGGTTTCCGGCCGAGCGCTGGGCCCGGGCAAGGGTCTTCGGCGAAAAGGTCAATGAAAAGCTGAGGGCCCAAGTGGTTTGCCGGCTCGAAGAAAGAGGGATTCAGGCGGTGGCCCCGATGCTTTCGCCGGGCTGGTCCCGGGAAATATCGCCCCGGTACGGATATGCCTCGAAATGGTCCGAACGCCACGCCGCTTACGCCGCCGGTTTGGGAACCTTCGGCCTCTGCGACGGTCTGATCACCGAAAAGGGCAAGGCCATGCGCACCGGTTCCGTGGTGGCCCGGTGCCGGATCCAGGCAAGTCCCCGGCCGTATACGGACCATCACGCCTATTGCCTTTTCTATGCCAAGGGGACCTGCGGCAAATGCATCGAACGATGCCCGGTGGGGGCCATAAGCGAAAAAGGCCACGACAAGGAAAAATGCAAGGCCTATATGCGCGGAGAGGTGGTCCGCGGATACATCAAGGAACACTACGGTTTCGAGGGCAAGGGATGCGGGCTGTGCCAGACGAAAGTGCCCTGTGAAGCGGTTAACCCGGTGAGGAGTCAGGATCGAACGGCATGACGGCAACAGCATAACCTCTTTACAAGCGGCGTTCAAATTGCTATTGTTTCAAATAATTAGTGTTCCTGGATGAAATCGAATATATCGTGAGCCCCGGAATGGATCCGGGGCTTTTTTTTATGGGGCACAGAAAGAAGGAAAGAATGAGTTTCGAAGCGTTTCATCTTCACCCCGTCGTTGAGGCGGGTGTTCGAGCGGCGGGCTTTACCGCGCCGACTCCGATCCAGATCCAGGCGATTCCACCGGTCATGCAGCAGCGAGACGTCATGGGACTGGCCCAGACCGGCACCGGGAAAACCGCTGCATTTGCCCTGCCGATCCTGCATCGGCTGTTGAAGCGGCAGAGCAGACGCCCGGGTGCGCTGATCATCGCTCCCACCCGCGAACTGGCCGAGCAGATCGAACAGGCCACCAGGGTGCTGGGCCGAAAAACAAGCCTTAAAACCGCGACCGTCTACGGCGGTGTGGGGATCAATCCGCAGATTCAGGCGCTCCGGCGCGGCGTTGACATCGTCGTGGCCTGCCCCGGCAGACTATTGGATCATATCGGCCGGAAGACCGTCGATCTTTCCGGGATCGAGGTGCTGGTACTCGACGAGGCCGACCAGATGTTCGATATGGGCTTTTTGCCCGACATCCGCAGAATCTTGAAGCATCTGCCCGGGCGGCGGCAAAATCTTTTATTTTCGGCCACCATGCCGGCCCAGATACGGCGGCTGGTCAAGGAAATCCTGCAGGACCCGGTGACTGTCCAGGTGGGCAATGCCGCGCCTGCCAAAACCGTGCGACACGCATTGTACCCGGTTTCCGCCCACCTGAAAACTCCGCTGCTGCTGAAATTGTTGCACCACACGGACACCGGCCCGGTTTTGGTCTTCACCCGCACCAAGCATCGGGCCAAGCGGCTGGGAGAAAAACTGCTCAGAGAGGGATTTCGTTCCGCTTCGCTGCAAGGCAACCTTTCCCAGGGACGCCGTCAGGCCGCCCTCGACGGTTTTCGAAACGGTACCTTCCAGATTCTGGTGGCCACCGACATTGCTGCCCGGGGAATCGATGTTCACCAGGTGTCCCACGTCATCAACTACGACATCCCGTCTACGCCCGAAGCATATATTCACCGCATCGGAAGAACGGGCCGGATGGAAAATTCCGGTGAAGCCTTCACCCTGATTACCGGGGAAGACAAAAAACTGGTGTGGGCCATCGATAAACTTCTTGGCACCCCCATCGAGCGCCGCACCCTGGCAGGTTTCAACTATGAAGTCCCGCCGCCTCAACGGCCCATTGCAAATTCCCGCACTTTTCGACGAAGGCGGGCCGGATAAGCCGCCCCTTTTTTTTCTCTGTAATTGATGGAATCGTAGAAAGTTCCGAAACGTCGTGCCGAACCCCGGACTTGCTCCGGGGGCATCCACAACGTACTGAATTTCCTCATATGATATTTCCTATTGCCGCACAACTCGGTTGGATTTTACATCCGGTCAGCCGTTTTAGCCATTTGAAAAATTCGGGCCGGCAGATCTTGTTCCTTGGTTAAACTCTTGAATCCAGGTAGAATTCGATCGTTGTCATCAGCGGGAGCCAGGTCTTTGCGGTCAACAACCCCATCCAACTCCGCAAACAAGGTCTCCAGATCGGGCCGGCCGTCGAGCAGGAGCTCCATGTAGTCGGGGTTGGAAAGGTTTTTGACCAAAGGAGTATCGGCCAGCATCGCCTGCAAGGCGCGATTCATGCGGTTGTCTCCCGTCCGGCGCCGGTGATCGCGGCGCAATCGACGGAAAAACTGTTCCAGGATGTTGTTGGTCCGTTGAGGGTAAACGGTAGTCGGGCCTGCAGGGCTTTGCACCTGGATGGGATCGGCGAAGAGTTTGTCGGCATACTTGTCGATCTGTTCTGCCATTTTTTTA
>JAIPEL010000128.1 GCA_021737185.1 Desulfobacterales bacterium
CCCTCCAACCTCCAAAACCCAAGGCGGGGACAGGTCGGTTATTGCCGCCTGCCTCGGTCGAAGTTTCACATAAGCCCCGCCTCTGACCGCCGGGGCGCCCAGTTTGATCAATACTGAAACTTCTCCGCCCGTCATCCCGGGCGAAGCGAAGCGGAGACCCGGGATCCAGAAGGTTTTTGAATTTCCTGGATTCCGGATCTTCGCTCCGCTCCGCTTCGCTCGTCCGGAATGACGAGATGGTAACGTCGAAGTTTCACATAAGACGAACCGAGACTCTCTGGATCCCGGCTCGCACCCCGTTGCGCGGGGCTTGGCCGGAATGACGGATTTGAGATAACGAGGAATCTCATTTCCTTCGGCCGTGGATCTCCACAAACTTTCTGACAAAGCCGGCTTCGATTTTTGCCATGGCGGTTCGGACGGTCTTTTTTCTCTCGTCTTCCTGTTCGAATCTCTCCTCCACGGTCTTTTTCAACGAGCCCAGGTCCGGACCCTGCACGGCATTGCTGACCGATACGCTGACCTGGTCGGCGCATTTGACAAGCGTGCCCCGGTCCACTGCCGCAAAGGCCTCCTGCCCGTCGGCAGTTTCCCAGCCCAAAAGTCCCGGCACCAGAACGGCGGCAAAATCGATGTGGCGCGGTAGCAGGCAAAACTGACCGTTTAACGCCTCGGCCGAAACCTTGGCCACCTCTTGTTCCAGCAAAACCCGGCTGGGAAGCAGGATTTTCAGGGTCATCATTTTGCCGCCTCCTCCACGCTGCCGATCATGTAAAGCGCGTTTTCGGAACGGTCGAGAAACTCGTCGTTGAGGATGCGTTCACACCCGTCCAGCGCATCTTCGAGGCTCACCCGTTTTCCCTCCGTGCCAGTGAACTGTTCGGTCACGAAAAATGGTTGGGTCAAAAACCGTTCCAGGCGCCTGGCCCGCTGGACGGTCAATCGATCCTTTTGCGAAAGCTCCTCCATGCCGAGCATGGCGATAATATCCTTCAGGTCTTCGTATTCGGACAGGGTCCTGCGGATCTCCTGTCCGATTTCGTAGTGCCGTTGTCCCACGACATGGGGCACCAGCATCTTGGAGCCGGATTGAAGCGGATCGATGGCCGGATAAAGCCCTTCGCTGGCTTTTTTGCGCGACAAAACAATGGAGGCGGACAAGTGTCCGAACGTGTGCACCGCCGCCGGGTCGGTGAAGTCGTCCGCCGGCACGTACACGGCCTGGACCGAGGTGATGGCCCCGGTGTCGGTGTTGCAGATCCGTTCTTCGAGCTGCGCCAGCTCGGTCCCGAGGGTGGGCTGATATCCCAGCCGCGACGGCAGCATGCCCAGCAGACCGGAAACTTCCATGCCGGCCTGCACGAATCGAAATATGTTGTCGATCAGCAGGAAAACATCCTGTTTTCGATCGTCGCGGAAGTACTCGGCCATCGTCAGGGCGGCGTGTCCAACCCGGAAACGGGCACCGGGAGGCTCGTTCATCTGGCCGAAGACCATTACGGTGTTTTCGAGCACGTTTGCCGCCTTCATTTCCCGGTAGAGTTCTTCGCCTTCCCGCACCCGCTCTCCGATGCCGCAAAAAAGACTCACCCCTTCGTGTTCCCCGACCATGTTGTGGATCATCTCCATGATCAGAACGGTCTTTCCCACTCCGGCGCCGCCGAACAGGCCGGCTTTCCCGCCCAGTTCAAGGGGGGAGAGCACGTCGATGGCCTTGATGCCGGTGGTGAAGATTTCGGACTTCGAGGACTGACGATCCAGGGACGGCGGTGCCTGGTGGATGGAGCGCCGTATCCCTTCCTCGAGTTCCCCTTTCCGATCGATCGTTTCCCCGAAAACATTGAACACCCTTCCCAGCAGACGGTCTCCGACCGGGACCTCCTGCGGCCGTCCGGTGTCGACGGCCACGGATCCTTCGGCCAAGCCTTCGGTAGACGTATAGGCAATGCCGCGAACGGTTTCTTCGTCCATGTGTGAGATCACCTCGATGAAAATCTGCTGATCGTCTCCGGCCCGCACCATGGTGTGAACGGATGGAAGCCGGTCCGGAAAATGAATTTCCACGACACTGCTTCGGACCGACAGCACCGTGCCAACATTGGACCGATCCGATCGGCGGTCCCTGCGCTTTGAATCGCTCATCTCAGGTATGACAATCCCTATCTTTTTGGCGTCAGGGCTTTTCTTTGAAAACTATGATTTCCGCCCCGCACTTGATGAAGGCCGTGAAGGCCGGACATGGCAAAAAAAACTCCCAGCTTCAGCATGACCATCTCATATAATGGGCCACGGTGGAAAGGGAATGGGGCTTTACCTGTATTTTTTATGTGAAACTTCGACCGAGGCCGGCGGCAATAACCGACCTGCCCCCGCCTTGGGTTTTGTAGGTTGGAGGGCCACGCTCCGTCGTGGCCGGTATTGGATCATTTCTGGCAACACGGACTAGACTGCGCGCGTCCCTCCACCGTCAGGGGCTTCGACATAAGTTTCAGTATTGATCAAACTGGCCGGCACGGCCGGCCAGAGGCGGCGCTCGTATGAAACTTCGGTCGAAGCCGGGGTTTTTGTAGGGCACGACCTCCGTGTCGTGCCTTTCGGAACGGCACGGAGGTCGTTCCCTACAGAGGCAGAGGCTTCGAGGCAAAGTTTAAGGTTTGATCAAACTGGCAGGCTAATGCCAAAAAATTCCGATAGAATTCCCTACGGCAACCCTTGAACATTGAATCCTGAACCCCGCGCCAGCGGCAGGGCTTATGTGAAAATAGGCCAAAGCGGCGCAATTTCACGTTTTCCTAAATTGAGCGATTATTTCTTCGGATCTCTTTCCGGTCGGGCATCCGCCTTCGCTGAAGCTACGGCGAGACAAGTAAAGCCCGCCTCTACGAGGCCATCGCCACCCCGCAGGTAGGGGCGGGGTTTACCTGTCGCGGCGACCTGTCCGGGCGTCTTGTCCGGCGTAGCCGAAGGCGAAGCGGGTAGCTGAAAGCAAAGACGGAAGCTCGCAGAGCGACCTGTGGGGGCGTAGCTCGTAGAGCGAAGACTCAAGACGGATCCCCGCCCGCATTCCTGGCGGGTTTTCCCGAAGACAATCGCAAAATGGCTCAGATCAAGGTTTTTTCAACTTACTCAAAAATCCCGGCTCGACAGTGCAAATTACATCGTCGACCCCATTCCATCCGGAGCCCGGCAACCCTTATGATTCATGGTAATTGAATGAAATCCAAAAGGAGAATCGCTAATGGCCGTAAAACAACCACAAACTATCAAAATGCCTGAACTGCGGCTCATGGCCAAGGACCTCGGCATCAATTCTTTCGGCAAACGCAAAGCGGACCTGATCCGTGAAATCCAGACCGCAGAAGGAAACTTTGACTGCTTCGGAAAAGCTGAAGGATTCTGCGATCAATGGAATTGCAGATTTCGCTCCCTGTGCATTGAAGAAAAATAAAAGCGCACAGCGCTTTTATTGGCGGCGGCTTCGCCGCCGGGATCAAGCCGGCCGAAAAAGTTACGAAGCCCTGCAACAGGTTGCAGGATACTTAGGCAAAGGCGAATAAAACAAGGAAGAACCAAAGGAGGAAATGATGAAGGTACACGAACTGATGACGTCCAACGTGGACTTCATCCGCACCGACGACACCCTGCAGCGGGCTGCGGAAAAGATGAAAGACGACGATGTCGGTGATATTCCCGTGGTGCTCGACGGCGATGTGGTCGGTATGATCACCGATCGCGACATCACGGTCCGGGGCGTGGCCCACGGCCTGGATCCGAAGGCCGCCAAGGTCGTCGATGCGATGACGGAAAGAGTGGTCGTGTGCAAGGAAGAAGACGAGGTGCAAACGGCCGCACAGCTCATGGCCCAGCACAAGATCCGTCGCCTGGTGGTGGAAAATGCCGAGGGCAAAATGACCGGCGTCGTCTCCCTTGGAGACATCGCCACCAGCCTGGAACAAAACGCCGCTTGCGACGCGCTGCGGGAAATCTCCAAGTAAAATCGCTGCGCGCTTTTACAAGCGGCGGCTCTGCCGCCGGGAAAAAGCCGAAGAATCAGAGAGTTTTTTCAATTTTTCTTGGAACCCCAAACACGAATAAAATCGCGGCAGCGATTTTATTAGAATGAGAAATCGACATGCCAATGCCGAAGAACGAGGTACAGGGAGAAATTTTGAATGCGTGGGGCACCTACCTGGACGCCCTGGAAAAATCTTTGGACAACCTGGAAGAAGAAATCAAGGAAGCCGAAGGAGTGGCCGGGGTTTGCACCGACGAATGGTGCGAGGCCACCGAGCATTACATCGATGACATTGGAAACGCCCTGTTTTCCATTCATGAACCGCGCTGGGCCAGCGAGTCCGACTCGAACCGGCTCAAAAAACTCAAGCGCCGGCTTCACGAGATCTATTCCGACTACAAAGGGGTCTATCAAAAGGCGGCCCAGGGCGCTGCCTGATCTTCAAACCCATCTTCAGGCCAAAAAGGGCCGGCCCTTTTTTTGGGTCAAAAGAAACAGGCCCCGGCGGGGGGCGCCGGAGCCTGAATGAGGGGGTATAACGGGGAAAGGGTTGTGAACCGGAGGTCGCGCGTCTCTGGTCACATCCTGGGGGCAATTTAGTGAAGATATTCTTTATGCGGCAATACCGTCTGTACGGTATTTGGGCCACATTTCAACCCTACCCTCCTTCAGCCGGCCCCTCAAAAAATTCCGGATACTTATGTGAAACTTCACTCGAAGTCGGGTGTTCCGTAGGGCGGGTACGGTGCCCGGCCCTACGATAGCAGAGGCCCGGGGCAGAAAAATACCAAATCCCAAACACCAAATTCCAAACACCAAATTCCAAACAAAATACCTAAGACCCTATTCGCTCATTTGAATTTCGGATACGTTCCGAACTTCGAAATTCGAACTTCGCTCTTTCCAATCGCTCCTTCGTAAAAAAGTGTCGATCGCCTCGATCACCACATGGGTGGAATCGGTCCCGTTCTGTTTTGCGTAGGCCTCGATCCTCGCCGCCAGCCGGAAGGGAATGAAAACGGTCAGATCCTCCAGGGAATCATCCCGATTCAATGTGCCGGGAAAAAAGAGATCGTATCGGCGTGCTGTTTTCATCGCAACCTCCAGGAAAGCAGGCCCCGGCAACTGCCGCAGGGGCCTGCTGGGAAATGGGGAAAGGCCGGTGAGCAAAAAGTCGCATATTCCACCCACCACCTGGTTCACATCATAGGAAAGGGCGAATCGGGATACAATACGGTCGGGAAGGTATCCGCGCTGGAAATGGACCCTATAGGCCGGTGAACTTCCCGACACGAGGCGGCCTTCAGCCCATTTTTGGGAACCTAATTCCTGTTCGGCTCTACGGCCACTTTGCTCCGAGTTTTTCGTGTTTTCCGGGAAGATATACATCCACTCCTGTATGAAGCTTCGGTCGGTATCTCATCAAATCCCCCTAAATCCCCCTTTTTCAAAGGGGGACTTTGGGGCTTTCGCCTTTGGCAGACCCGCACTAATGCCCGAAGCGCTCCCCCCCCTTTGGGAAAAGGGGGGATGGGGGGGATTTTTACCGGATGCAGACGACCTTAGAGTTCACACGAAGTCGGAGTTTCATTTTTGATCAATCTGGCCGGTTAAGGCCTAAAGATTCATATAAATCTCCCGCCGGAGAATCTTGAATCTGGAATCTGGAATTTTGAATCCGCCTTCGACGTTGCCCCCTTCGATTCCACTCAGGACATGCAGGGTGATTAGCCAGCCGGCTCGGTTTCACCCTCTTCGGTCTTTCCGGCCTTTCCGGCCTCTCCGGCCCTGATTACGGCCAGCCGGGTGAACATGGGGCCTGTCAATTCGAAAACCACCGTGGTTCCGATCACCAGTGGAATGAAGGTGTCTTTGAGCTCGGGGAAGTGATTGCCTGCTACCAGCGCCATGCCCAGGGCCACACCAGCCTGCGGCGTGATGGCCATTCCCATGTATTTTTTGATCTTGTCATCGGCCTTGCTGATGGTACCGCCGGCATAAGCCCCAAAGATCAATCCGGCCGCTCGCAGAAGGATATAAGCGGCTCCGACAAATCCGATTTCAGGCAGTTTTTCAATGTGCAGGCTGGAACCGGCAAGGACAAAAAAAAGGATCATGATCGGCCATTCGAATGTGCGGACAGTTTCAAAAGCCCGCTCCGTGTGTTTGGCGGTATTGACCACCACGGCGCCCATGATCATGGCTGCCAGAATAAAGGAGACGTTCAAGAGCTTTGCCGCGCCGCCGCAGATGAACATGAATCCCAGTGCTTCGGCCTGCATCGGCTCCCCCTCCCGGATCCGATCCGTCAGCCACGCCGCCGGCAGGCCCAGGGCGATTCCGGTCAGAATCGCACCGGCGAATTCCCAGCCTCCCGTGCCAAGTGCCTCCGCCCATCCACCGTGGCCGCCCACGGCGTTGGCGGCCGCCAGGAGAATGGAAAACACGATCAAGCCCCAGGCATCGTCAATGGCCACGATTCCGAGCAGCGTATCTGTGTATTTCCCTTTGGCCTTCAGTCCTTCGATCACGTTGGTCACGGCCGCAGGAGCCGATGCCGGAGCGATGCCGGCCAGGACCAGGGCAACCTCGATTTGAACCCCGAAAAGCATCAGACCGGTAAACACCAGGGCAACAACGCCGATCACTTCAAAAACCGAAATCCAGAACACTTCCTTGCCGAAACGCTGAAGCGCGGAGAACGAAAGCTTGCATCCGAGAATAAATCCGATCATCAACAAGGCGATATTGGAAAACAGCGTGTACCAGCGCTCGTGTCCCTCGGGAAGAAAATCCAATCCGGATGGCCCGAGGGCCACGCCGCACAGGATAAGCAAAGTGACGCGTGGAATATGCAGCCTGGGGCTGATGTAGTTGGCCAGAAGCCCTAAGATGAGAAGAATGCCGATTGTCAGAAGGATGATACCCGTACCGTGTTCCATGCAATCAGTCTTTCAGCTACCCATTTCATCATAAAGTTTTTCGACATCCTCTTTGCAGCAAAGGGAGTTTCCCGGATTCATGACGGCCGCAGCCCCGGCGGCAATGCCGAACTGGACCGCATCGGAAAGAGAAGACCCGCGGGATATCGCCAGCACCATTCCCGCCACCATGCTGTCACCGGCGCCCACTTTGCTTCTGATTTTCACGGTAGGGGCCCGGAAATACTGGTATCCTTCCCGGTGGACGAATGCGGCTCCAGCGGCCCCCAGGGAGATCACGACGGCCTCTACGCTGCTCTCGCCCACAAGCTCTTTTGCAAAATTCACCTGGGCTTCCTCATTTTCGAGCGGCCTGCCGGCAAGGGCTTCGAGCTCCCTGAGATTCGGCTTGATCAAAAACACCCCTTCTTTCCTGACGGCGGTTCGAAATGCTTCACCGCTCGAATCCATGATCAGCCGCGCGCCGAGATCTCGAGAGAGCTGAGCCACTTTCCTGTAAAAATCGGAAGGCACGCCCGGAGGCAAACTCCCACTGGCGACCAAAAAATCCGGCCTGGGGTCCAGCTGCCCCACTTGGTCGAGAAAGCCGCTCCATTCCCCGGGCTGCAGATGAGGGCCCGGCATGCCGAAACGGTACTGCTCGCCGCTTTCTTTTTCGTATACGGTCAGGTTCTGGCGGGTGGCATCCTCGACTTGAAACGGATGATGGCGAATACCTTCCTCGTCGAGAAGTTTCTTCAGCATCTCTCCGGGAAGGCCTCCAACTGCGTAGACTGCGGCGGCGTCTCCGCCGAGCCGGAAGATGGCCCTTGCCACATTGATTCCGCCGCCGCCCGCATCATATGTCGGCTTGTCGCAGCGCAGCTTGCGCTCGGAGGTGACACTTTGCACCTGCGTGCTTTTGTCGACGGCCGGATTGACGGTGATGGTGGCGATATGTTTCATGATTTCCGTGATCTCCTGTACCGGAGCCATGTCCAATCCAGATCCCAGCATAAAAAGGGGAAAGCCGGTCTACAATACGGTCGGGAAGGTATCCGCATGAAAAATGCACCCCATTGCCCCGGGGCCCCATTTCGATCGGGCCCGGGAATCGACAACTTGCAATACCGCCCGGTGATTTTCTCAGCGAAGCGGCGGATACGGTTCGGACGGCAGAAACGTTTCGATCTCTTCGAGCATCCGGCCGGCCTGGTCAAAGATCGGATCCAGTTCCTTTTCCCGGCCTTTCAGGTGCTCCCACTCATAGTAGGTTTCCTTGCCGTTTGCGTCTCTGAAAAAAAGAAAGGTTCCCTTGGATATTCTCAAGGTTCTTCCGTCTTCGGCTTCGATTTCTACCTTGAACATGATGTGCCTCCTTTCAGCCGATTTTCGGCCAGAAAATCACCAGGGCCCCACCACATGCAATGGAAAGGGCAAAGGCGGTAGATATCCTTTTGAACAGGGATTTCGATCCCAGCAGCGCGACGATGCCGCCCTTGAACAGGATATTGGAAAGCGCACCCACCAGGATCATCCGGCAGCCCGTGTCCATGCTGAGGTTTCCGGACTTGATCAGGTTGGTGGCCGAAAGCGTGATGGCATCCATCTCCGTCAATCCGGAAAGGGCCGCCACCAGATAAAGGCCGCTTTCGCTGAAATGCTTCTTGGCGGCCGCCACGGCAAAAAGCACCGCCACGTACAGCACCCCGAATACAATCGCCGCTTTCAGATTGGAAGGGTTCTTTGTGGGTATCGATATGCTGTCGCTCTCGATCGCCGTCAGGTAGAGCACGGCGCAGATCGCGCCCATGAAGAGCACCATTACGATCAGAAGCGGCGCAAGGTGGGGCAAAACTTCTGGCCCCACCACGAGAACCTCGAAGCTGACGCGGATAAAAACCACGGTCGAAGCGATCATGATGATCACCGCCGCCGTCTTTCCCATGGCCGGATTTTTCGAAGTACGCTGCGCGTATCCCACCGTGGTGGCCGTGCTGGAGATGACGCCGCCGAGGAGCCCGTTCAACAAGGTCCCGGCCCTGGCGCCGAACAGCTTGTAGGTCATGAACCCGGCCACGCTGATTCCCACGATCAGAACCACCATCAGCCAAGCGTGAAACGGATTGAACACGTCGTAGGGCCCATAGGTTTTATTGGGCAGGATGGGCAGGATCACCAGGGCAAAAAGGACCAGTTGAATGATGGACTTGACCTCGGTTTCCCCCATCCGTTGCACGAACGCATGCATCGGCTCCTTCCATTGCAGCAAAACAGCCACGCATCCGCCCATGACCACACCGATCAACATCTTGTCCAGGGCCAGCATCGCACCGACCGCGTACATCATTAGCGCGGCCACATTCGTTGTAATGCCCGGAGTGATCTCACCGGCCCTGAATTTGATCAGCCCTCCGGTGACAAGCACCAAGGCCAGGGCAATAAATCCGGCGGCGGTAATCCATGCGCCGAAATGAAGGCTCAGGTGGGCACAGAGCACGCCCAAAGGCGGAATCATTGCAAAACTGCGGATGCCGGCGACGTGGGGCAGCCCCCATTCGCGCTGAAAGCCCACCAGCAGGCCCAGCCCCAAAGCAACCCCCAGCTGCTGCAATAAATTGATTTCCAATATCGGTGAACCTTTACTGTTTCCGGTTTCAGATTACCCAGCCAAACTGCTCCAAGAATGGCTTCACTCCAGCATAATGAATCGCCGGAACCGGTGAATACGGTAAAGGATGTATTTCAAAGAAAGCGGGCATCCAGGGGCTAGCGGCAGGACATTTTTTCAATTGCGCAGCCGCTTTATTTCCTTTCCCCCAGGATTTCCCTCAACGTCTGTGCATTGGCGAACATGTTGTCGTTGTTGAACATGGGCAGCTTGTAGAAGGTTCGGTTGATCTCCACCACTTCGAAAGCGTCCGAATATGCTTGAAGCTTGCTCTGGAATCGGTCTTTCCAATTGCCACCAGGCTGGTAGCGGCTGTATCCGCAGGTGCCGATTTTAATGATGCCCATTGCTCGTATACCTCACATCTGCTCCGCCACGGTCACGGTCCGGTCTCCGAGCATGTTCACGTAGCTTCCCATCTCGTTGTCGTACCATCCGTATATCACGGCCTGGGTGACCGGTATGCGGATCTCGGGCGCCGGAAGCGAGGAAACCATGGCGGCATCCAGTCCGGGCACGTTTTCCAGGTCGAAATGTTTTCGGGCCACGTGGTGCCACACCGTCAGCTTGCCGATTCTGCCAAAACCGTTGACCCCCAGTTTGCCGTTTCCAGCGTTCATGTCCCCTCCTTTCTCCCGGCGCTGCTTCGGTGCGATTCAAAAGCAAAAACCCTTTTTCGGCAATTTGCGGCTGACGGAGATCGACTTCGTAATACGCCCCTTATCGGTGTTCCAGGATTCATGCCTGAATGTCGAACAACAAATACAGAAAGAAAATGGGTCGCATCATGTATTCCTTGAGCGCAGCGAGATACATGAACCTGCAAGAGACAATGGGCAATCGACCCCATGCCATGGGAACACCTTCTTCGGTATTGTAAGGATATGTAAAATTTTCACCGGGCGGCTCAGCCGCCTCCTATAAAATCGCGGAGCGATTTTATCCGGGGATGAGAAATGAACGAGGTAGCGCTTCAGAAACAAATCGAAGAACTGACCCGAGAATTCCGCCTTTCCGGCGGAGCGGTCAAAGACGACCTTGTCGAGCTCCAAGCAGCCATTGACCGGTTGGAACTCGAGGTGGCAGCCATGAAAACCTTTTTGACCTCGAAGTATTCGGATTTTGATGAGAAATTCGAACGCATCCTTCGCCGGACGAAAACCGAGGAAAACCCGGAATGGGAATAAGGCTGGACATGGGTGCTTCCCGACCGTTCAGGTTCGGGGAGATGTCTCATGACTCCGCTGCAGCAGCGTTTGCACTTCCCGGTGGGAAACCTTGGGAAATTTTTGATAATACGGTCCAGCACTTACTTTTTCCCGGGAGGAGTTTCATACGAGCGCTGCCTCTGGCCGCCGGGGCGTCCAGATTGATCAAATATGAAACTTATATCGAAGCCCCAGACGGTGGAGGGACGCGCTCTGTCGCGTCCGTGTTGCCAGCAATGACCCAATACCGGCCACGACGGAGCGTGGCCCTCCAACCTCCAA
>JAIPEL010000022.1 GCA_021737185.1 Desulfobacterales bacterium
AGATGGTCGAAGAGTACTACAACTACTCCCGGCCCGTCTACTGCGCCCAGCACGGCCTGGTCGACGAGCTGACCACCATGGCCGACATGCGAAAGTATCTGTGCGCCTTTGCCGGCGCCGCCTACCAGAACCCCAAGTCTATCTGCCCCCAGCACGTCATGCTCACCCCCAGATCCTGCAAAGGCTAAAAAAATAGCCGGCCCCCGAAAAACCGGGGCCCTGCTATTTTTTTAGCATGATGAAAAGAAAAAGAACGGGCGCTTGTTGACACATCCTTGCCTCGGCAGGACCTCTGCCTCAGCCGATGCTCAAGAGCGAAACGCTATTGCATAAATGTCCTGCCGCCGACAGGCGGCAGCTTATTTTTAAAATCGGGGCGTCCTTTCCCGATTTTAAAAATGCAGCATTTTTTCTCCCTCCAATCTGGGGTCTTGACCCCATTGAGCCCCCGCCGCCTGATATTTAAGATTCGATTCAACTCGAACAAATGCTGGTGTCAACCGAAAAGGCACTCAATGAAAGGAGTCAACCATGGATGTACAGGATTTTTGCAAACAGATGGAACAGCAGCTGGTCACCTTCGAGCAGCAGCTGGGATCGATTGAAAACGAGCTCGACTCCCGGGGAACCAAAGCCAAGGAAAGGATCCTTCCGGTTGTCGGCGACGTAAAAAACCTCATGACCGAGCTCAAACTCCAGAAGGACCGGCTGGAAAAAGAATGCCCTTCGGAGTGGTCGGATGACAAGAACAAGATGGAGGATCTGGTCGGGTCGATCGGATCGAACATCGATCGGGCCAAGGGGCAGTTGTCTCAGGGCGACGTCGGTGGATGATGACCTCTCGGCCGTCTACACAGAAAGCAGCTGTATTTCGCACACAGCGGCGGCAGTGAGGCAACTTTATCTACTATGCCTTTTCTGCCGCCGCCAGGCGGCACCTTATTTTAAAAATCGGGGGGCCCCTCCCCGATTTTTAAAATCATTGGACCGTGCGGTCGTTCCAGCCGATGGACATCCGGCTGTAGTAGTCCTCGATGGAATCGAACACCAGGTACTGCTCGACGTTCTCCCAGGAAACCGCGGTGCGGATCCCCGCGGCCCAATCGCTGGCGGTGGTCCCTTCTGCGAATTCCCCCACGATGAAGATTTTGCCGGCCTGATTTTCCAGGGTCGCATGCTGCATCACCACGTTGTAATCGTCGGAGCGGTTGACCAGATAGATCAGAACGATCTTTCCGGAAAAATCGGGGAAGGTCATCTGAAACATGCGTCCGGCTCCCTTCTTTCTCTGTCCTGCCGCCCGGTGCGGCCTCCCCTGAACCGTCGCTTTGCCGATACCACCGCTGACGGCGGACGAGGCTATCGGTGGCAAATCAAACTGAGTGTCTTGATATTGACCGAAAATCCGGCAGTTGGCAACCCCCATCGACTCATCTTCTTTCCGGGTGGATGAAGAGACCTGATGCTTCACACCGTGCGTTCGCTGGCACATTCCTGCGGTTACGAAGGCCCCAAGGATATGCTATGATGATTTATATGGTGGGCCGAAGACCGCCCTTTGTCGAATCCAAAAGCCACGGCTATTGACCCGACCATGACCGCCGAAAAACCTGTCCTCACCATTGCCGTGCGGGATCTGGTGGCCCATGTGCTTCGCGCCGGCGACCTGGCCTTCTCTTTTTCCGGTCCGGCCCGAACCGCCGAGGCCATCCGCGCCCATCAGCGCATCCAGCAGCGGCGCCCCGCCGGCTACCTGGCCGAACAAGCCGTTTCCCACGACACGGATTCGGCCCGGTTTATTCTCCGGGTCGGCGGGCGCATCGACGGCGTCTTTCCCGCTGCAGCGCCGCCGCTGGTGGAAGAAATCAAGACCACCACCGGAGAGCTGGCGTCTGTTTCAGAAGCTGAAAATCCTCTCCACTGGGGGCAGCTCAAGGTCTACGCCTACATATACGCCTTCGACCGGGCCCTGGAAGCGGTGGATACCCGGCTGACCTACGTGCAGCTGGAGACCGGAAAGACTCTCCGGCTCGAACGCCGTTTTTCCTTTTCTAATCTCAAGGCGTTCTTCGACGACCTGGTCCGTCGCTACATTGACTGGGCGTCGACGGTCATCGAGTTTCGGAAGATCCGGGACCGTTCCATTTCACAGCTTGCGTTTCCCTATCCGGCATACAGAGGCGGGCAGCGCCAGATGGCCGTCGCCTGCTATCGGACGATCCGGGACGGAGGGCATCTGCTGGTCCAGGCCGCCACCGGCATCGGAAAGACCATGGCCGCCCTGTTTCCCGCAGTAAAGGCCATGGAAGAGGGATTGGCCGAAAAGATATTTTACCTGACGGCCCGGACCACGGCCCGGACCGCCGCCGAAGCCGCCGTAGAAACCCTGGCGCAAACCGGACTGCGGCTCAAATCCCTGACCCTGACCGCCAAGAACAAGATCTGTTTTTCGCCGGAAGCCGGATGCCGGCCGGAGGCCTGTACATTTGCCCGCGGCCACTACGACCGCATCAACCAAGCCGTAAGCCGGGCGTTCGAAACAGATGCCCTTACCCGGCAGGCGGTGGAGAGTGCCGCGCAAGAGCACGGCGTGTGCCCCTTTGAGCTCTCCCTTGAGCTTTCTCTTTGGGCCGACCTGATTATCTGCGACTACAACTACGCCTTCGATCCCCGGGTTTATCTTCGGCGGTTTTTCACCGAGAAAAACGGCGACTACGCTTTTTTGATCGACGAGGCCCACAACCTCGTCGACCGAAGCCGGGAAATGTTCTCCGCCGAAATCTCAAAGCAGCCGTTTCTCGGCGTCCGGCGGAACCTGAAAAACCAATTGCCGGACCTGTATCGATCCACGGGCCGAATCAATGCCTGGATGGTCCGGGCAAAAAAAGCCGGCATCGAGGCCTTGAAGAGCGAAGGAGAGCAGGCCTGGGTGGAGCCCGAGGCTCCCGAACCCCTGCTTCCGCTGCTGCGGAAGTTCGTCGCCGGGGCCGAGCGCTGGCTGGCCCTCAATCTGCAGACCGATTTTCGCGAATCGCTGCAGGAACTGTACTTCACGGCAGGAACGTTTTTGCGGGTGGCCGAGCAATACGACCGCCGCTACACCACCCTGTACCGAATCGAAGACAAAAACCTTTCGGTCAAACTGTTCTGCGTGGACCCCTCGGCAAATATGACCGAGGCGCTGGGCCGGGGCCGGGCGGCCGTCTTTTTTTCCGCCACCCTGACCCCCCTGGACTATTTCCGAGACATCTTCGGCTGTGCGCCGTCTGCCGAAATGCTGGCACTGCCCTCTCCGTTTCCCCGCGGCCGCCTCGGACTCTTTGTCTTGGACCGGGTATCGACCTACTTTCGGGACCGGGCCGCCACGGCCCCGGAAATCGCACGGGCAATTCAGGCCCTGGTCCAAGATCGGACCGGAAACTATCTGCTTTTTTTTCCTTCCTACGCCTACCTGGAGCAGGTGTTCATCCTGTTTGCCGCCGACCGGCCCGAAATCGAAACCCTCGTTCAAACCCCGTCCATGACCGAGGCCGAGCGGGAAGACTTTCTGGCCCGATTTTCCGCCGCAAACAGCCGGACGTTGGTCGGTTTCGCCGTCATGGGAGGAATCTTCGGAGAGGGGATCGACCTGGCCGGAGAGCGGCTTTCCGGGGCCGCCGTGGTCGGGGTCGGACTGCCCGGCATCTGCCTCGAGCGGGATGTGATCCGGGATTACTATGCGGCGGTCAACCGAAGCGGCTTTGAATACGCCTACCAGTACCCGGGCATCAATCGGGTCATGCAGGCCGCCGGCCGGGTGATCCGGTCCGCCGAGGACCGGGGAGTGGTGCTGTTGATCGATACCCGGTTTTCTTCCCGGCGGTACCGCGGCCTGTTTCCCGCCCACTGGCAGCCGCGGGCCGTGGGAAGAATCCGTGACCTGAAACGGGCGATCCGGGGCTTCTGGGATTCCACGGAAAGGTAACCGCCGCTGGGAGGCTGGAAAGCGAAAACCGTGGGGAAACCCGGCTGACCATGGCTCTCTCTTGTCCTGTTTTTAGCATCCCAGCGTTCCGGCCTCCCAGCTTCCCAGCAGCGCGGAGCGCTAATTGGCCCGGTAGGCGCGCCGGTAGGGGACTGTTTCCCGAAACCAGAGTACAAGCGCCACGGCCAGGGCCGATGCGGGCAAGCCGTCGATCTGGGCTCCTTTTGCCGCCGCCAGCTTGCGGGAAATCCTGTCGATGACCCTTTCCGCCCCCTCTTTTTTGCCTTGCCCCAGCGGCACATCGACGCGGCCTTCTTCGAACACGGCCGCAGCCGCTGTCAGAATGTGGCCGGGTGCCACAGTGTAATTGGCGCCGAGGGCTTTTCCGACAAGCTCCTTTTCCCACTTTTCCACTGCCGAAAAACGAATCGCCTCCACCACTACGCCCCGGTTCCTGAGGCCGTCGATCGTGCCGGCGCCGTCTTCGAGGGCCACCACCTTCGGACGGTCGGTGAGTATCTTTTTGGGCCGGCGGTCCTGGCTGAAAAGCCGCTTTCTGCGCCAAAGCCCTCCGTCTTTGAGCCGCCGGTGTATCTCCTGCACGAATGCCTCCGGATCGGCCTCCTGCCTATCGTCGATCTCGAGGAACGAATAACGCTTCCGGCCGCCGCTCAGGGCCGCTTCGGCGACCGCCAGACCGACCTCGGCTCGTTTTGACTGCCGGCAGACGCCGATGAGAATCATCGGTATACTCCTATGGGATCGTTATGGTGGAAGAAAACCCGAAAGCAGCACCATGGCATACGGTCAACGCTCCAATTGGATTTTGCCAAATCATGACTATATTTTTTTTGATGTCAGATCAATACTTCCGACATGGTCGGCGATGAGGAAGAAGAGGAGAACTGAGATTGACGCCGCCGACCAAAGCGACTATCCTGAAAACCGCATGTCCCACAAACCCGCGATGAGGAGGAATTCATGACTGAGAGGCACCTTCTGGAAGGCAAGCGGATTCTCATCGTCGACGACGAACCGGACGTTCTGGAGACTCTCGAAGATCTCCTTCCGGCAGGGAGCACCACCCGGGCCTCAAGCTTTACCGAAGCCCGGGACCTGCTCGAGTCGACCCCGTTTGACATCGCCATTTTGGACATCATGGGAGTAGACGGCTATGAACTGCTGAAAATCGCGACAAAAAAACAGATCTCGGCCGTCATGCTCACGGCCCGGGCCGTGGGCCCGGAAAACGTGAAAAAATCCTACCAGGAAGGCGCCGCCTATTACATCCCCAAAGAAGAGATGTTCCGCATCGACACCTTCCTCTGCGACATCCTCGCCGCCCAGGAAAAAGGCGAAAGCACCTGGTCGAACTGGTTCGAACGGATGTCCGCCTACCTGGAACGAAACTTCCAGCCCGGCTGGCAGAAGGACGACAAAATCTTCTGGGAGAAGTTTCCCTTCCACTGAGCATCGGCCCGAACGGCTCCGACGGATCGACCCCCCACAATCGCATCTTCACAACACTGATCCCGCATTGGCACGGATGCGCCCGAATTGCGCCTCCTGAAAAAAGTGAATGTCAATCAACAAAAAAGTTGACAGTCAGCGACTGATGCGGTATTAACGCAATGCGTTAAATACTTACGCACAGCGGTCTTTTGGCTGGGTCAAATCGAATTTCCATCACTTCCCCACCAACCGGATCAAAAACCGGAGCAGCGAAGCTCGAAAAAGGCCAGGGTATGCGCTTCAAGGAACAGGTGGCGGTGGTCACCGGGGCATCGAGGGGAATCGGCTATGCCATCGGAGCGAAGATGGCGAGCCAGGGCGCCCGTGTGGCCCTCTTGGACATCGACAACCAGGTGCATGATGCGGCACGTAAGTTGAATGAACAGGGATTTTCCGCTATAGCAGAAATTGTGGATGTGGGCGATGCTAAGGCTGTCGAAAAGACCCTGGCAACCGTGGCCAATCAGCTCGGCGAGGTGCAGATTCTGGTGAACAACGCCGGGGTATTGCTGCCGGCAAGCCTGGAGGAGGCCAGCGAGGCGGACTGGGATCAGACCACGCGCGTCAACCTCAAGGGCGCCTTTTTCTGCGCGAAATACTGCCTCCCCTCCATGAAGGCCCGGCGGTACGGAAAAATCGTCAACATCGGTTCGCGGGCCAGCCTCGGCAAGCAGGACCGAACCGTTTATTCCGCCTGCAAAGCCGGTCTCGTCGGGATGACCCGAACGTGGGCGCTCGAACTGGCTGCCTATCGGATCAACGTCAACAACGTGGCACCCGGACCCATCGCCACCCAGCTCTTTACCGACGGCAATCCCCCGGGAAGTCCCAGGGCCGAGGCCATCGTCTCCAACATCCCCCTGGGGCGGATGGGTGCACCGGAAGACGTCGCCAACGCAGCGGCCTTTCTTGCCTCGTCTGAGGCTGACTTTATCACGGGACAGACCCTGTTTGTCTGCGGCGGTTTGAGCGTCGGCTGGGCCGGCATATGAGGTCTCTTTCCGGAAGAAACGGACGGCGAGTATCAACCCAAAACACATTCAGCAGTGAAGGAGGAAAAATGTCGAAAAGATGGATACAGACCTTTTTTATCGCGGTGCTTGCTCTTTTGCTGGCAGCCCCGGCAGTCCATGCGCGACAGGAATTTTTGAGGATGTTTTCCGGGCCTGAAGGCGGCTCCTGGTATCCCCTCGGGTCGGCGATGATGAATATCGTCGAACAGGAACTGAAAATCTCCTCTTCAAACGGCCCCGGCGGAGGTGTGGGCAACGCCAAGGCGGTCGACGCCAACCGCGCCGACCTGGGATGGTCCTACACCCACACGGCTTACAATGCCTACAACGGCCGTGGAAAATTCGACAAGAAGCACGACAATCTCCGGCATTTGATGTCCCTGTACCCGGGCATCTTCCAGATCGCGGTGCCGAGAAAAAGCAAGATCATGTCCATTGCCGACCTCAAGGACAAGCGCATCGTCCCAGGCAAAATCGGATTTTCCGGCACGGTCATCGCCGAAAACATCCTCAAGGCCTATGGCATCACCTTCGACAGCATCAAGAAAAACGGCGGTCAGGTCAGCTATGTGGGCTATTCCGACTCTGCAGCCCTGATGAAGGACGGACACAGCGATTGCTACATGGCCGTGACCTCCTGTCCCCAGTCGACGATCATCGACTTGAACTTCCAGCCCGGCATCCGCATGCTCCCGGTCGAGCCGGCCTACCAGGAAAAGGTGCTCGAATTTGAACCGGGCCTGATGAAGACCGTCATTCCCAAAACGGCCTACAAGGGTATGACAGAGGACATTCCGGCCATCGGCACGGTGACCTGCATCGTTGCCAACAAGAACCTGCCCGACGACCTGGCCTACGACATCGTCAAGACCCTCTATGCCAACTGGCCCAAGCTGGCCGAGGTGAAAAAGCAGGCCATCGAAGAATCCAAACCGGAAAACGCCATGATGGGCGCGCGCATCCCGGTTCATCCCGGCGCCTTGAAATACTACCAGGAAATGGGATACACTCAGAAGTAGGGGAACCCCGCGGAACCCGCATCCGGCGGAATCTGAAACCGACAGAGGGCTTGGACGCGATCGACGGCCAAGCCCTCTCTTCTTCCCTGTTTTTCCGAGAACCCTCGCCGCTCCAGGACCGGGGCCGGCCCGGAGCCAACGAATAGACCCGAAAGCCATCCGATGAAAAACATAGAAAACCTGCGTATTCTGATTGCCGGCGCCGGCACCATGGGACACGGTCTTGCTCTGCTGATGGCCCGGGCCGGCCATGATGTCACCCTATCGGACCTGGACGATTCGATTCTTCAAAAGGCCCTGGGACTCGTCGAATCGCGCCTGGAAATGCTGGCCGATTCCGGTCAGGTCGATCCAAGCCGCATCCCCGGCATCCTGGCCCGCATTCACCCGGTCAAGCCGCCCGTCGGCGCCGGAGACATGGACTTCGTCTTGGAGACCATCAGCGAAGACGTCGAAATCAAACGGGCGTTCTTTCAAAAGATCGCCCCCACGATTCGCGCCGATGCCCTGGTGGCCAGCAACACCTCCTATCTGAACGTCTTTGCGCTTGCCCCCGACGAGATTCAAGACCGCCTGTTGATCTGTCATTTCTTTTCTCCGCCCTATCTGCTTCCGCTGGTGGAAATCGTCAAGGGGCCTGTAACCGATGAGCGCCATGTCGAAACGGCCCGGCAGCTGCTTGCCGCCGCCGGTCAAACCCCTGTGGTGCTGGAAAAGTTCATCCCCGGCTTTATCGTCAACCGGCTTCAGCGGGCCCTGGGCCGCGAGATTCTTCATCTCATCGACGGCGGGTATGCCCAGCCCGAACAGATCGACAAGGCAGTCCTGGCCAGCCTTGGGGTCCGGCTTCCGGTTCTCGGAGTGGTCAGACGCTATGACTTTGCCGGCCTGGACTTCACGGAGAAGGTCCTTTCCAACCCCTCCATCGAACTGGCCGACAAGGACGGCCCCTCCCGAACCGTCAGCCGCCTGGTCGCCGAGGGCCGTCTGGGCGTGAAATCGGGAAAGGGGTTCTACGACTACGGGGACCGCACCCTCGACGAGATATACAGCCGGCGCGACAGGCTCTTGATCAAAACACGCCGGTTGATCGAAGAGATCAAAAAAGAATTCTGGGCGGGTTGAAAAGGAGGAGGCTGTGGACAATCGAATCATCATTACGGCGGCCGTGACCGGATCCAATCCCACCAAGGAAATGAACCCGGCCGTTCCCTACACTCCGAAAGAAATCGCCGCTGCCGCGGTGCAATGCCACAAGGCGGGCGCGGCCATCGCTCATATTCATGTCAGGGATCCGAACACCGGAAAACCCGCCTTTGAAAAGGCGCTTTTCAAAGAGGTCCTCGACCGGATCCGCGACCGTTGCGACATGCTCGTCAATCTGACCACCAGCGGACTTCACCTGAGCGGTCCGGATGCCATCGCACAGCGGCTTGAACCCGTTTCCCTGAAACCGGACATGTGCTCGCTGGACTTGGGAAGCATGAATTTCCGGGATCGGGTCTTTTCCAACCCGCCGCAGTGGTCCCGCGAGGCGGCAAAGTGCATGGCAGAAAACGGCGTCAAGCCTGAAATCGAAGTGTTCGAGCCTGGCCATATCCGCCAGGCGGTCGATCTGGTGAAAGGCGGCATGATTCTCCCGCCGCCGGCGTTTCAACTCTGCATGGGGGTGTACTGGGGGATCGAGGCGTCCGTGGAAAGCCTGCTGTTCATGAAAAACCGCCTGCCGGACGACTGCTGCTGGTCCGTTCTGGGCATCGGCCCCGCCCAACTGTCGATGATCACCATGGGCATCCTGCTCGGCGGACACATCCGGGTGGGATTCGAGGACAACATCTATCGGAAAAAAGGGGTTTTGGCCGAAAGCAACGCCGAGATGGTCGACATGGCCGCCGATCTTGCCGTCCGGCTGGGCCGCGAGGTGGCAACGCCTGCCCAGGCCCGTGAGATACTCGGCCTTCCCTACTGACCCCGCCGAAAGTCGGCTCATCAGACGAAATCGATCCGCCGACAAGGGCCTGTCAACTGCTTTTCCGGAACAGCGTTCTGACACGCGTTCGATTTACGCGTTTTCTTCCTTTTCTCCGCCGATTTTGTTTCCCCCATACAGGGACCGGAAAACGATGACCAATATCAATGACCAGGACAGAAGAATGATGAGAAACCAGTTGTAATGGATGACCCCCAGGTGCAGGACTTTGAGAAAAACCATAAGCCCTGCCGTGGCAAACAGGGCAATCCATTCGACAATGCGTTTGATAACCATCAGACCACCCCCTCTTTGGCGAGCGCGACGGCGTTCAGGCGCCGCCAGATCAAATACATCACGACCAGAACGAGCCAACCCATCAGATGGGTGACCAGGTAAGGAAGCGTAAAGCTTTTTCCGGCCAGGCTCAACTGCATTTCCGGGACAAAAAACAGCAGGGCGCAGACGGCCATGATGATCCTTGTCCCCCAGCCTACTTCACAAAGAAACCAGCCCTCGGTGGTGACGGTGATCGCAAAAATCCCGGCAAAGCCGCCGATGATGCCGAGCACGATCTCCATCGGGGTTCCCACAAAGAGCATGCCCGGGGCGAATACGAACACAAACGGCAGGATGTATTTGGCGATGCCCAGCCGAAAGGATTGAAAACCGGTCTGCATCGGGTGGGACTGCGCGATGCCCGCCGCGGCAAATGAGGCCAGGGCCACCGGCGGCGTGATGGCCGACACCAGGCCGAAGTAGAAGGCAAACATGTGGCCCGCGATGGGGGGGACGCCCATTTTCACCAGGGCCGGGATCACCAGGGCGGCCAGGGTGATGTAGACCGCGGTGGTGGTCAGGCCCATGCCGAGGATAAGCGAGGCGAACATGGCCAGAATCAGGGCGATCCAGAGGTTTCCGCCGGCGAGCAGGACGATGGTGTTGGTAAACTTCAATCCCAGCCCCGAAACAAAGACGCACCCGATGATGACGCCGGCAGCGGCGCATGCCAACGATACCGGCACCGCCAGACGGGCGCCTTCCTCCAGGGCGCTGAACATTTCCTTTGGGCTCATTCGGGTTTCCTTGTGAAGCGAACTGAGCACCAGGATCGAGATGATCGCCCAGAAGGCGGCGAACATTGGCGTGTACCCGATGACCATGAGCACCACGATGACCACGATGGACAAAAACAAGTGGCCGCCGCGCTTGACTTCTTCTTTCAGGCTCGGAAGCTCTTCCTTGCTGACGGTGCCCAGGTCTCGCCTGCGGGCCTCGAAGTGAACCATCACGAATATGGAGAAGAAATAGATCAGGGCTGGAAAGAGGCCGGCCAGCGCCACCTGCAGGTAGGGCACGTTGAGAAATTCGGCGATCACGAAGGCGGCCGCGCCCATTACGGGGGGCATGATCTGTCCACCGGAAGAGGCGCAGGCCTCCACCGCACCGGCGAAATGGGGGCGGTACCCGACCCGTTTCATGAGGGGGATGGTAAAGCTGCCGGTGGTGACCACGTTGGCCACCGCTGATCCGGAAACCGATGCCATCAGACAGGAGCTGACGATCGATGCCTTGGCCGGTCCTCCCAATCGGCTGCCGGTCAGGGCCATGGCCACATTGATGAAAAACCGGCCGGCGCCGGAGCGGACGAGAATCGCCCCGAACAGGATGAACAGGAATATGTAGGTGGCCATGACCATCAACGGGATGCTGAAAATGCCGTTTTCACGCATGAACAGATAGTCGATCATGGTGAACCAGGAGCTGGGCGGCCCGTAGAATATGCTGAAGAAATGATTCGAGAAGGCGGTCTGCACCAGGAAAAACCCGGCGATGATGACCATCGCCTTTCCGACGGTTCGGCGGGTGGCTTCAAGCAGCAGCAGCAGGTAGGCGGTGCCGGCATAGATGTCCATGTCGGACAGATCCCCCCGCCGGAAAATGAATGCGTCCAGATCGTACAGCGTGTAGATCTGGATCGCCACGGTCAGTCCGGCGAACAGAAGATCGACGGCGAACCATCCGTTTTTGGGGTCGGTCCATTTTTTTCGCCCCAGGGGCCGCATCAGGAAGCACAGCACCATGATAAAGGAAAGGTGCGTCGAGCGAAAGGCGTGGGCTTCCAGAGAGCCGGCATAGGCCACGAACAGGTGATAGACGCTCAACGTGATGGCCAGCACGCAGATGGTCAACTCCAACGGATAGCGCCAGATCGACTTCTTCTGCTCCAGCAGCCACTCCAGGATGCTCAATTCCTTTTTTTCCTGATACTCGATCTTTTGACTTGGTTGGTTCAATGTCCGCCCCCTCCATCTTTTTTTCAGGCCCGGCCGCCGTCGCGGCCCCCATTCACCCGTGCTCCACCTGCAGACAACCATCGGAAACACGACCACAACCCCGTCTCCCCAGACATGTTTTTCCCAGGGGCAACGCTGTCCTGCGCATCGATTCTGTCGCCGCTTACCAATCTCGCGAGGATGAAACGGCCCGGTACTGAGCCGCCTTTTCCGCCAGGGCCTTCAACTGACGCCTGATATTTTCCGTCTCGACTGATTTCAGCGGCCGGATGGGTTTGGCGGGCTGCCCCAGGGCCAGCATTCCCGGCGGGATCTTCGTCTTGGGGGTCACCACCGCGCCGGCGCCGACAAGGGCCTCGGTGCCGATCACGGCCCCGTCGAGCACGATCGCGCCGATGCCGACCAGGGCGCCGGATTCCACCACCGCCCCGTGAAGACAGGCATTGTGGCTGATCAGCACATCGTCGGCAACGATGACCGGCGACCCCTCCGGAGATTCGATCATGCACATGTCGAGCACCGCGGATCGGGCGCCGATGACAATCTCGGATTCATCCGCCCGCAGCACCGCCCCCGGCCATATGCTCGCTCCGGGGCCGATCTGCACGTTGCCGATCAGCCGGACGAACGGATCGATCCAGACGTCGGCGCCTACAGTGGGCCACACTCCCCCGAAAGGGGTAATCATCGGCTCATCTTTCATTGCGTTCTCCCTTTACGATTCTGCGCCGGCTATCTTTTTGGCCGGCCCGAATCCGCGGCCGTTTTCAAGGGCCCGAGAATCAGTCGCTGCGGGTCGATCTGCTCCCGCAGGGTTGTGAGCTCCTCTTTTGTCGGCGGGCTGCACTGGACCGCCCGGGACAGATCGATATCGAACCCGGTATTTTCGGCGATCTCATCCGGGGTCGTAAACGGGTAAAATTCGGACAGATACATCCGCCTGGTGCGGTCGTCGAATTTGAGCAGTCCGAGATTCGTGACGACCGCGACGGGTCCTCCCCGCTGAAAGCCGGCTTCCCGCCGGGAATCTCCGCCGGTCAGCCAGCCGGGGCTGGTAAAGTAGTCCAGCTTCTCCACGAACCTGCGGCGCTGGTGCTGCATGAAAATGATCGTTCCGGAAGCCATGCTGGCCGCGTCGCATGCCCCGCCCGAACCGGGAAAGCGCTGAAGCGGCTTTTCATAGGATCCCAAGAGCGTCGAGTTGAGGTTGCCGTAGGGATCGATCTGGGCGGCCCCCAGAAAGGCCACCGTGTGCAGCTTGGGATGCGCAAGGAGGCTCAACGCGTCGGCCAGGCCCGAGTTGACCGAGGTTCCCACCATGACCCGGGGATCTCCCACGGCCAGGGGAAGTTCGATCAGGGACGGATCAATGCCGCCGGTTTCGAAAAAGACCACCGCCTCGTGGGCGTGGATCCGCTTGGCCACGGTCGCCGCCAGCATACTCAGCCCCGTCCCGGCGAAAAGGATGTCCCCGTTGTTCACCAGCCGGCCCGCGCAAAGGGCCATCATTTCATTGGCTGTGTAGTCTATTTCCATGTCTGGCCTCCTAGCGCCGGTCCAGCCCCGGCGCGTAACCGAGATCGGGGTCCGCCTTGATCTTCTCAAGCTGCTTTTCTCCGACCTTGTCCAGGTAGGCCTGCTGGGTTTCGAACGGATAGACCCATTCATCCAGGTACTGCCTGAAGGTGTCGTCGTCGGCCGCGATCCGTTTGAACATGTTGAGATGGTCCGGGTCATAGTCGTAAAACATGTGGCAGGCGGTCGGGTGTGCCCCGTAGGGCGCGTGGACGACGGCGTCCACCAGAAAGTGGGGCAGGCAGTTGCGGTCCGGATCGCGCCGGATCTCCTCGGTGGGGACGATTTTCTCGCAGGAAACAATCACCTTCCGTGCCGCCTTGGCCTGTTCGACATCAGCGAACGTGAGCCCCTGGATGCGCACCGTGCCGTCCTCGCCGACGGCCTGCGCGTGAATCAGGGTCACGTCCGGATTGAGCGGCGGCAGCACGACGACCTTTCCCTGCTCCGGATCCAGGGGATGGTCGATCACCTTGAGCTTTTCTCGGGGAACGCGGCCCTTGCCCCGGCTTTCCTTGGAAAACCCCGAAAGTCTGACGATATCGGACTCCAGCCCGGACCGGGTCGCCACAAAGGGCATCGACATCGCCCCGGCCATGAACCGGAGGGTCATGTGCAGGTTGGTGTAGTCCTCCACCTCGATCTGCTTTTCCTTGACCGCTTTTCGAAACCGGATCCCGGTGGGGGCAAATCGCGCCACCCCGCCGTAGGCGAGCTCGACCCGCCGGACGCAGCCTGCCCCGATCAACAGTTCCATCCCCTGCCCCTGGGAATGGACGACCAGGTAAAGCTCCTTCTTGCGCTGCCGCAGGGTCTCCCGGATGAGGGCCATGGGATTGCGGGTGACGGTAAACCCGCCGATGGCGATCTGGTCGCCGTCGTCGATGAACCGTTCGACCGCTTCGGCGGCCATCATAAACTTTTTATTCATGGAAGTTGCTTCCCTTGAACCTGGAATCCCGCCTGGGCGGGAAACCCGCCGGCCTATGCCGCACGGCGCTTCAACAAGGCGTTTGAAAGGGTTTCCAGCGGCGCTTTTCGGGACCCGAAAAGCATTTCCGCCGTTTTTGCTTCGCGGAAATACCGCTCGACGTCGTACTCCTGGATGTACCCGTATCCGCCGAAAAGCTGAATGGCCTCGTCGCAGACGGCCACGGCCATGCGGCCGGCCTGAAGCCTGGCCATGGCGCATGCCCGTTCGTCCGGGCTGCCGCCTTCGGATAGACACGCCGCCCGATAGGTCATCAGCCGGGCCGACTCGATCCGCATCGCCATTTCCGCAAGTTTGTGGCGGGTAACCTGAAACTCGACAAGACTTTTTCCGAACTGCACCCGCTGGCGGGTATGTTCGATACTTCGCTCGTAGGCGCCCTGGGCGATGCCGATGGACACGGCGGCACCGACCATCTGGGACTCGCACCGATGCGCGGCCAGCAAACGGGCCCCCTGTCCTTCTTTTCCGACCAGATTCTCGAGCGGGACCCGCACCCCTTCGAGCCTGAGTTCGCCGACGTCCATCAGGCAGCCGCCGAGTTTGTGGCCGACATCGGACACGGACACGCCCTCGCGGTCCGGTTCGACCAGAATCACGCTCAGTCCCCTGCCGGGCTTGTCGGTATTCGCGTCGGTCCGGCACAGCACCAGGTAAACCCCGGATAGGGGGCCGGCATTGACCGCGAAGGTCTTGACCCCGTCGATGACCCAGACCTCGCCGTCTTTGACCGCCGTGGTCCGGCACTGCTCTTTGGAGGCGGCAAAACCGGGCTCGGCCACCGCGGCGCAGGCAAGCGCGCCGCCTTCTGCTACCTTCGGCAGCCAGGCCGATTTTTGCGCGTCGCTGCCGTGGTTCAAAATGATTTCGGCCCCGGCCGGAGCAAAGGACAGGGCCATTCCCACCGACGCATCCCCCTTGCAAAGCGCTTCGGCGATGAGGATGTTTTCAAGCGCGCCGAGCCCCTGACCTTCGTATTCTTCCGGAAAATGGATGCCGATAAATCCCAGGTCGCAGGCCTTGCGCCAGATCGCTTCCGGAAACGAACGGCGGGCCAATAGGTCATGGACGACCTCCTTTTTGAATTCGCCCTTGACGAAATCGACTACGGCTTTTTGAATCTGTTTCTGGGACTTATCCAGGTCGAAAATCATGCTCGTCCTCCTTGCCGGACGCTGCCGGTGCCGGGCGAACCCGGCGGGCGGAATGTTCGCCGCTACCCGCAGCGCTCGAATACGGCGGCAATTCCCAATCCGCCGCCGCCGCAGATGCATTCCAGGCCGTATCGGGCGCCCCTTCGCTGCATCTCGTTGACCAGCGTCACCAGCACGCGGGTCCCTGTGCATGCGATCGGATGGCCCAAGGATATTCCGGAACCATTGACGTTCACCCGCCCGTATTCGCTCTTTGGCAGCCCCATCTGTTTCAGGTCGGCCAGCACCTGCGCAGCAAACGCCTCCTGGATTTCGATCAGGTCGATCTGGTCGAGGGCCAGCCCGGCCCTTTCAAGGGCTTTTTCCACGGCCTTGGGAACGGTTTCGTATGCTTTTCGCGGATCGGCACCGGCATTGGCAATCGACACCAGACGGGCCAGGGGCTTCAGCCCCAGGGCCTCGGCATTTTCCGCCGACATGACGACCACGGCAGCGGCGCCGTCGTTTTCCGACGAGGAATTGCCGGCGGTGCATACCCCGCCGAGCACAGGTTTGAGCCGGGCCAGTTTTTCAAGCGAGGTGTCGCCCCGAGGGCCCTCATCCTGGTCGACGACCCCCGGCGGGCCCTTTGGCTGGGGCACCGAAAGGGGCAGAATTTCCGCGGCGAACTTGCCCGCTTCGACGGCGGCACAGGCCTTCCGGTGGCTTTCCAGCGCCCACCGGTCGCACTGCTCCCGGGAGATGTTCTCTTCTTTGGCGGCGGTTTCCGCCCAGGACATCATCGACGGAAGTACCCCGTAACGGGCTTCGGGCTGGGACATCACCCGGGCGCGCTGGATCCGGTCGTAAAGCGGAAGGCCCCAGATCGAAAGATCGCCGTGGCCCCGCGGCATCCCCTTTTTCCCGCCGATCCCCCACTTGATCTCTCCGGAGAGATACAGCTCGGCGGTGCTCATGCTTTCGACGCCGCCGGCCACCACCACATCGGCATTTCCGGACTGGATTTTTGCCGCGGCAAACCCCACGACGTCCAGACCGGTGCAGCACCGCCGGTCGATCGTCACCCCGGGGATCTGCTCGGGCCATCCGGCCGTTAGCAGGGCCATTCGTGCGATATTGACATACTCGCCGTTCTGATAGGACTGGCCGAGAATCACATCGTCGACCGTTTGCGGGGAGAGTCCGGCCCGGTCCAGCGCGGCCTGCAGAACCGCTGCGGCCAGGTTGTAGGCCGGGATCTCTTTGAGCGCCCCCATGTACCGTCCCACGGCGGTTCTCGCCCCGGAAACAATGACCACGTCCTTCATCTGTCAATCCTCCAGTTTGTTGCCGTTTTCGTCGTACCGGTACCAGCCGGCGCCGGTTTTCCGGCCCAGCTGCCCGGCCTTGACCTTGCGCGCCAGCATTTGGGGGGGGAAAAACGCGCGCTCCCGGGTGGCGTCGTAAATCGCGCTCAAGGCGCCGAAAGACACGTCAAGTCCCACCATGTCGCCGGTTTCGAAGGGGCCCATGCGCCGTCCGAAGGCGAGGCGAACCCCAGCGTCGATGTCGGATACGGTTCCCACCCCTTTTTCCAGCAGGCGAATGGCCTCCACATAGCCGACCAGATTGATCCGGTTGAGCAAAAATCCCGGCACGTCGCTTTCGACCCGGATGGGCGTTTTTCCCAGCTTGGAGACAAACTCGACCCCTGTTTCCATCGTGGCGTCGGCGGTGAGAATGCCCCGGACGATTTCCACGGCCGGCATGATCGGAACCGGATTGAAAAAATGGACCCCCACTACGTCCTCGGGCCTCGCGGTCACCGACGCCAGGTCGGTGATGGGGATGGCCGAGGTGTTGCTGGCGATCACGGCGCCCGGCTTGCAGCGAGCGTCGAGCTCTTTGAACAGCTGCTGCTTGATCTCCCTGTTTTCGAACACGGCTTCGATCACCAGATCGCCCTGTCCGGCCCGCGACAAATCCGCGGCGGTCTGGATCCGGCCGAGGACTGAGGTCTTGTCCTCCTTGCACTTTCCTTTTTCCACCAGCTTGCCAACGGACCAGTCGATCTGCTTCATTGCCTTGGCCAGGGACGCCTCGTCGGTGTCGCTCAAAATGACCGCCAGGCCGGCTTGCGCACACACCTGGGCGATGCCGCTTCCCATCGCTCCGGCCCCTGCAATGAAAACGCATTCGATGCTCATGCCCTGCTCCTGCTATTTTTGAGTAGATTCCGGGAGACGATGATTCTTTGGATCTCGCTGGTGCCTTCGTATATCCGATACAGGCGGACATCTCTTAAAAAAATCTCGATCCGGCTGCGCGTCAAAATCCCCTCTTCTCCGAAGGAATCCATCGCAAGGCCGGCGATGCGGCTTGCCATCTCGGTGCAGAAAATCTTGGTCATCGAGGCTTCCTGGGTCACGTTCCGCCCCTCGTCTTTCTTGATCGCGGTGCTGTAAAGCATCTGGCGCGCGGCATAGAGCTGGGTCGCCATGTCGGCCAGCGCGAACATTTCCGCCTGCAGATCTGCCTTTGCCATTCCCGAGGCCAGTTCGCGCTGCACCCGCTCGACGCAAAGATCCAGCACCTTCTGCGCCGCGCCGACCGCGCACGCACCCATGGAAAGCCGTCCTTTGTCCAGCACCCGCATGGCTGTCTTGAATCCCTGCCCGACCCGCGCCATGCCGCCGATGACGTTTTCTGCGGGAACCCGGCAGTCCTTGAAGACCAGTTCGTGGGTGTGGGATCCCTTGAGTCCCATTTTGACGTCTGCCGGTCCGACGACGAATCCCGGCGCGTCGCGCTCCACGATGAATGCGGTAACCCCGCCGCTGGCGCCCTTGGTTTCGTCGGTCACCGCGATGGTGGTGAAAAACTGCGCGGTGTCAGCATTGGTGATGAACTGCTTGGTGCCGTTAAGCACCCAGCTGTCGCCGTCAAGGACCGCCTGGGTGCTGATGTTGGCGGCATCCGAGCCGGCGTCCGGTTCGGTCAGCGCAAAGGCCGCCGTCCATTCTCCGGAGGCGACCCTTGGCAGATACCGGCGCTTCTGCTCTTCGGTCCCGTCATAGAGGATTCCCATCGACCCGATGCCGTTGCTGGTCCCGATGCGGGAGCGAAAACAGGCATTGGTCTTTGTGATCTCCTCATAGATGAGGATTTCCTCCAGGGTCGTCAGGCCGAGACCGCCATAGTCCCGGGGGATCGACAGCCCGAAAAGACCGAGACGTCGCATTTTATCGACGAGGTGTTCGGGAATCTCGGCGCTTTCTTCCACCTGCAAGTGGACCGGCTCCAGATCCTGCTCGATGAATTGAACCACCTGTTGCTTCAACCGCAGGAAATCTTCCGATACGGACTTGTCCATCTCATCTCTTCCCAGGCCCATAGTTACGCAAAGCGTTTTTATTTAACGCTATGCGGTTTTATAAAACAGCGCTCCCCCTGTCAATAGTTTTATGAGGTATATTCATTCGTTGAAGCAGGACAACCCGATGGGGGCGGATCGTCGATGAGCTTTACCTGGCGGGCCGCAGCGGGACAGCGGGATGAAAAATCGGTGTCTGGGGGCATGAGAAGAACCGGCAGCATCGGCAGGCCGTCCACGGCTGAAAGGGGGATCAGACGATGCCCGGCCATCTGCCCTGATAGCCGAGCAGGCTGGAGATCAACTTTCCTTTTTCGAACAGCTTCTGCAGGATTTGATCGTGAAATGACGGGTTCAGGTTGCCTGCCGCCGTGGTCACATTGATGCTTCCCACGACGGCGCCCTTTGCATCCATCACGGGGACCGCAAGGGAGTACAGGTCCATGGACAGCTCACGGTCGCAGACGGCGTAGCCGCGTTTTCGGATCTCCATGAGCTCTTGCCACAGGTCCTTTTTCGATGTGATCGTTTTCCGTGTGATCGGCTCCAGGTCGAGCCGTCCGAGCCGGTCTTTCAACTCGTCGTCGGGCAGTCCGGCCAGCAGCACTTTTCCAACGGAAGTACAATAGGCCGGCAGCTTCGATCCGTCGTACAAATCATACTTGAGATAGCGCTTTTTTTCTTTCCGATACAGGTAGATCGCATCCAGGTCGTCCAAAATGGCCAGGTTGGCCGTTTGGTCGAGCGCTGCGGAAAGCTCGTCGATGTGGGGTTTGCAAAGAGATCGAAGATTGGAGCTGTTGAGATAGGAAAACCCGAGGGACAGCACCCGCGGGCTGAGCTCGTAGCGCTTCATTTCATCCCGGCTGACATATCCGAGAAGACTGAAGGTGTATAGGAACCGGTTGGCCGCCGTTTTGTTCATTTCACAAAGATCGGCGACTTCCGTCAAGGTCAGTTTTCGGCCGGCGCCTCCCAAAACCTCCAAAATTTTCAGGCCGCGTTCAATGGCGTTGATATAGTTGCGGTCCGACATGTGAAGAGGCCATGCTCCATCGTTGTTTTTCAACATGCTCCCTGCCGCATCCTTACCGGTCCGCTAAAAACGGAAAACACCCTACCGCCCCTTGCCCCGCGCTGTCAAGCACCGAGGCAACGCCGATCAGGGCCCCGCCAAAGTCCGCGTAGCGGACGAACCATTGATGGGGCGCCGGTAGTATCGACCGTTGGAGGGACGCGCTCTGTCGCGTCCGACCGCGGGCGGCCACGACAGAGCGTGGCCCTCCATTTTTGGACTTTGACGGGACCCTGCACCGCCGACCGCCTCCTGGATCGGACAATGCCCCGCCGAGGCAACACCGGAAATACGCCTGGAGCCGGAATCGGCCGCTCAACCTGCGGGGCGCCCGTCGCCGGAGGCGTTGTCGAGAATCCCAAGCTCGAAGAGGTCTGATATGCCCATCTCCAACATCCTGACGCTGGCCAGGATGCGGGCCGTGTTGCGGACGACGGTGGGGATATCGCCTCCGGCCGCCGCCAGATCTTCTGCGGCTGCCTTGAGAATTTGAATCTTTTCGTGGATCGGTCGACTGGATGCGGCCACGCCTACCCCTCCTTTTTCTTTCTCATGTCTTTGAACCGCTTGGCCTTCACCTCGTAACGCGGCAGCTTTCCGTGGTCGTAGAACTCGATTCGGTAGCCGAGGTTGGTCTTGACCCGGAGCTGGTCCTTTAACCGGGCTTCGATCTCCCGGACCCGGTCTTCGGCGCCGGGGGCCACCTCGACCTTCAGCTTGATCCTGTCCACGTCTCCTAACTTGTCCACCACCACCTCGTATTCGTCTCCCAAGCCGGAGATCGACCTGACGACTTCTTCGATGGCGGCCGGCGCCAGCAGCACCCCCTTGACCTTGGTGATGTCGTCGGCCCGGCCGAGCACCCCGCCCTTGATGAGCGCAAAGGTCCTTCCGCAGGAACACGGCTCGGCATCCCATTGAATCACATCTTTTGAATCGAACCGGATGCACGGCTGGGCCGTCCGGTCCAAGGCGGTGATCACCATCTTTCCCCGGCGGCCGGGCTCCTCGATGATCTCGCCGGTGTCCATGTCCTCGATCTCCACCAGGAAAAACGCTTCGTTGACATGCATCCCGCCGGGCTGGTGCCGGCACTCGTAGGACCAGGCCCCGATTTCGGTGGCCCCGGCGTGGTCGTAGACCTTCGCGTTCCACGCCGACTCCATCCGCTGCTTGGTGGCCGGGATGCCGGCCCCGGGCTCCCCGGCGCAGGTGATCTTTTGAATCCCAAGCGTCGCCGGGTCGATGCCCATCTTGGTCTTGGCCGTTTCAGCCATGCCCAGCACGTAGGTGGGGGTGGCCATCATGGCCGTGGCCTTGAGCTCCTGGATTTTTAAAATCCGGGCCTGGGTGTCGAGAACGCCCCCGGGGACCACCTCGCATCCGATTTTCTCCGCCGCGTAGTGCCCTGCCCAGAAGGCGACGAAGATGTTGTAGCCGAAGGGGATAAATACCCGGTCGGACGACCGGTAGCCCTGGGCCCATAGGATGTGGGCCCAGCACTCGGCCCACCACTCCCAGTCCTGCCAGGTATCGGCCTGGTAGACCGGCTGGCCGGTGGTGCCGCTGGTCTGGCGAAACTCGCTCACCTCCTCTAAAGGCACGCACAGGGCGTCGCCGTAAGGAAAGGGGTCCTTGCGCTGGACGCCGCGCATCATCGATTTTTCCACCTTGGGCACCCGGGCGATGTCTTCGAAGGTGCGGATGTCATCGGGGCCGATGCCGGCCGCATCGTACAGCCGGCGGTGGAAGCGCGACCGTTCATGGGCCCAGGCAAAGATCCGCTTGAACTTGGCAAGCTGAAGGTCTCGAAGTCTTTCCGGATCAAGGGTTTCGAGGATAGGGTTCCAATATTCGCTTTCGGGAGCCATATAAACGTTCTAACCCTAAATTGTTTCGCGGCACGCGAAACCTTTATAAAAACGCGTCAGCGTTTTTATCAGTACATCAGGTTCGGCAGGTACAAAATGATCTGGGGAAAGATGACCATCAGCACGATCCCCACGACGATGGCGACCAGAAAGGGCAGAATGCCCCGGAAGATCCGCTCCAGCGGGATGCCGCCGACCACCGTCTGGGATACCCCGTAGACCACGTATACATTGATGCCCACCGGCGGGGTGATCACGCCCATCTGGGTGACCAGTACGATGATTACCCCGAACCAGATCGGATCGTAGCCGAGGTTCAGAATCACCGGATAGAAGATCGGGATCGTGAGCATCACCAGGGCCAGGGCGTCCATGACACAGCCCCCGACGAAGTAGACCGCCACGATCGCCGTCAGCACCAGGTAGGCCGGAAGATCCAGGGCCCCGATCCAAGCGGCGAGGTTGAAGGGAATACGGGTGACGGCCAGAAATTTTCCGAAGATGACGGCGCCGGCAATGAGAAACATCACCATGCACGAGGTCCGCAGGGTTTCGTACAGCGACTTGACGATGCCGGACCAGCCGATCTGGCGGCGGACCAGGGCCACCGCAAGGACCCCGAATGCACCCACGGCAGCGGCCTCGGTCGGGGTGAACAGTCCGAAGAAGAGCCCACCCATGACCAGGGCAAACACGATCAGGGTGTCGGCCATGCCGGAAAGGGAGCGGATCTTCTGCTTTACGGTGAACTTCTCCCCCGGAGGGCCCTGACCCGGTTCGAACCGGCACCAGACCAGGATGCAGAGGATGAACAGGATGGTGACGACGATGGCCGGAAATATGCCGCTGACGAACAGTGCACCGATGGACTGCTCGGTGAGAATCCCGTAGACGATCAGCACCACCGAAGGGGGCATGATCATTCCCAGCCCGCCGCCGGAGGCCACCGAACCGGAGGCAAGGGCATCCCCGTAGCCGTACCGCTTCATCTCCGGAAGCCCCACCGTAGCCATGGTGGCGGCAGTGGCCGGACTCGACCCGCAGACCGCGCCGAAGGCGGTGCAGGCGGTCACCGTAGCCATGGCAAGCCCCCCCCGGGTGCTGCCCATGAACTTGTAGGCCGAGTCGTAGAGCCGTCTGCCGATGCCGCAGTTGAATGCAAGCTGGCCCATGAGAATGAACAGCGGAATGGTGGTCAGCCCATAGGAGGCGAAGGTTTCGTAAACGCTTCGAGACAGCAGGCTCAATCCTCCGCGGGGGGAAATCATGACCGAAAATCCGAGGTAGCCGACCAGGGCCATCACGTAGGCCACGGGCATCCGGGTCATGAAAATCGCCAGCATCACCAGAATGCCGACGACGCCGGTCCAGGTGGGGTTGGCTTTGCAAAGGTCGACAAACGCGTCAAAAAAAAGTTCCATATTCGATCCGTCAGCGGGCGTGGGTCCGGTTTTGGGTGAGCGAGAAGACGCCGGTGATGATGTCTTCGAGCAGGGTCAGCACGAATACGAGAAAGCAGAAGGCAACGGCGTAAATGATCAGATGCTCAGGGAACTTCAGGCTGATGGATACCTGGCCGGACTGGTGGATGGTATTGGCATAGATTCCCATGCGCCAGGTGACCAGGGAGAAAAAGACCAGGGCGATCAGGTTGGTGACGATTTCGATGATCGTCTGGGTTTTTTCTGAAAAATTCTGAACCAGGATTTCGACGCCGATGTGGCCCCTCATCTGGTGGGTGTAGGGCAGGGCCAGAGCCGCTGCCAGGGTGGCCATGAACCCGACCAGCTCCACCGACCCGAAAACCGGATGGCCGAGTTTGCGCCCCACGACGTCTATGCAGGTGAGCAGGGTCATTCCCATCAGGGAGGCGGCCCCGCAGATTTTGAGCAGTTTTCGAAGTCCTTCGACAGTCTTTTGGAGCATATTTTCCATCCGGCAACGGGGTGGAGGCCGGGGCGCAGAACGCGTCCCGGCCTGTTTTCATTACTGCAATTCCTTGAGGGACGCCTTGATTTGGTCGACGATCGGCTGAGCGTCGATTCCCTTTTCCTTGGCGTCTTTCACGTAATTATCGATGATGGGGGCGACAGCCTCCCTCCATCGGGCCTGCTCTTTTTCATCCAGGCCGATGATCTCTCCGCCCTGGTTGAGAAAGAACTTGATTCCCTCCATGTCGCTGGAATCCCAAGCGGCGCCGTGCTTGACCGCCCATTCGGCGTTGAGCTGCTCGATGGTCTTCTGGGCGTCTGCCGGAAGCTCATTCCATCGGTCCTTGTTCATAACCACGAAAAACGAGGTGGTGTAGGCGGCGCTGAAATGGGCCGTGGCATAGTCGGTCACTTCGCCCAGTTTCCATCCCTTGTTGGATTCAAAGGGGTATACCCCGCCGTCCACGACGCCCTTTTGGAGCATTTCGTAGCTCTCGGGCATCGGCTTGGGCACCGGCGTGCCGCCCAGGGCCTGCACCACCAGGGCGCTGGTGCCGTGAGCCCGGAACTTGAGGCCCTTGACATCCTCCATTTTTCGGATCGCCTTGCCCTGGGTGTGCATCAGACCGGGGCCGTGGGCGTGCAGGTACATCACCTTCGTATCAGTGAGTTCTTTGGGCTGGTATTTTTCATAGACCCGGTTGATGACCTCGGTGGCCACTTGACCGCTGGTGTATCCCATGGGAAGGTCCACGGCGGCCATGACCGGAAACCGGCCCCGGGTGTAGGCGAACACTGAAAAGCCGATGTCCGAAAGCCCCTGGACGACCCCGTCGTAGCACTGGTTGGCCTTGGTCAGGGTCTGGCCGGGAAAGTAGTCGATCTTGACCTGGCCGTTGGTCCGTTTTTCGACTTCTTCGCACCAGCTTTCGGCCAGCTTGCTTTGAATGTGGGTGGGGGGAAAAAAACAGCTGTAGGTAAGTTTGACGGACTTTGCCTGGACCGTGGGAACCGCGGTGATCGCCATCGCCAACGCGATACAGACGACGACCGCCGCCAACAACAGTTTCCGTTTCATGGCACCCTCCTCCTGATAGTTCGGTTGCTAAACACGTCGCCCGCAGCACCATCGCCAAGGGCCGCATGTCCATCGATGACCCGCGGCAGTGTACCGATCGCCCTTTGCGGGGGGGCCTGCTGCCGGGAAACCACCTCCCTTCCTGGAATCCAGCCCTCCGGATCGGGACCGCCGGAAAACCTGTATAATATAGCTAATTTATAGCTACACCAAGACGACAAAAAATTCAAGAATTCTTTTTCCTTATCAATCAATCTTTGCTCTCAGGAGGCCAGCGGCCGGGCTGTCATCCTTCCGCTTTGTGCTCGGATGCCTTGCGGCGCCGAATCGCCTCCAGCAAGCCGCCGGTTCCGGTCATCATGTTGTCGCCCAAGGGGGCTCCGAAAACCACGGGCAGCCGGCTGCCCCGGAGAAGATCCCGCTTCGGTCCGGTGGCCACGATCGCTTCGACGGCACTGCGCCCGACCCCGTGCCGGATGTAGGCGCCGTGGCCGCCTTCGGCCAGAATCCCTTCGTGGGTCAGCCGGCCTTCGGCCAGGGCCTCCAGCAAGACCTCCAGCCGCTGCCGGGTGATGTCCCGGGTGTGGTATTCGAAAAATCCCGCGATCTGTCCGTTCTCGAGCAGGGCCCCCACGGTGTGGGAAGTGGCCACATCCAGCAGCAGGCACCGCCGGCAATGGCGGGCGTTTTCGTCCAGCGACGCTCCTAAAATGGCCGCCATGCCGCTGTCCATGACCCAGACCTCGCCGGCGGTAATGCGTTTCGCAATCCTGGACGCGCCGGCCAGGCGGTTGAACGTCCGGGGAAGTTCGCTATCCCGGTAGAGAAGCTGCTCGGGGCGGGGCTTGTCGTCGAGCCGGGCCCGAAAAAGACGATGTCGGTAGTCGAGGTGGGACTCACCGGGCGGAGGAACCCCGTGGTCCTGGGCGCAGAACCCGAACACATCGAAATCGAAAGGAACCCCGAACGCCGTCACGATAGACCGAAGCCGCTCCGGCTCCAGGTCTCCCAGGGTCAGGCCGGAGAAGCCCGGTCGTCGGGTCCAGTCATCGATGTCGTCGTCGTCCACGATGGTCAGCCCCCACTCGCGCACCCGCTCCGGGTCGTGATGAAGCGTGGCCGAAGCCGATGCGGAGATCACCACTTCGTGGCTGCGGCACCTTTCCCGGAGCACCTCGGTGATCGGGCCGCCGCCCATTTCAAGCCCGCTGACCGCCAGGTTTCCGGGGATCTGAGCGGCCGCCTCCGCCAGGGACTGCACCGGGGACCGGACCACCGCCTTGTACTGGAGGCCGGCCCCGTCGTCTTCATACAGAACGTCCATGGTGCCGGCGCCGACATCCACCAGAAGAGATCGCACGCTTCACTCCTTTCTGATCAACAGCCGCCGGAGGTTCGCCTCCATCACGGCGCATGTCCGTACCTGCCATCCCAGCCCCTGGGATAAACAAGGACGGCGATGTCGGCAAAGCAGGTTCAACTTTCTCCTCAAAAAATACCTAACGTCCCCGAAAAGCGGGAGGGTCGGATGGGTTTACTTGCGCTCATCCGCCCGCGGCATTGATCTCTTCGAGAATCGGTTCGAGGCGTCGGCGGCAGGCTTCGGCGAAATCCTCCGGGTAATGACCGTTGATCCATCGGTACTGGGCTTCGCTGAAGGCGCCGGGCGATTCGGGCAGCCGGGGAAGAAACGAATACACGAGCCGCTGGTCCCGATCTACGGCATCGAACCGTTTGGAAAACTCGAATATCGTGATCATGCGGGCGCCCATCTCTCCCAGAACCCTGGCGGCCAGGAATATCGCCCGGTCCAGGGACCGGCGGGTGCCGACGCCCGCTTCCAGAATGTTGCCCACGGGCATCACCGTCATCACCTGCAGCTCCCATTGGGAGGTCTGCGCTTTGGGGACGAAAACGAGGCAGTGGTCGTCTTCGTGGACCACGAGGCTCCGGGGCAGTGTGGGGTGGCCGTCGGTCCGGCGGTTTGACCGGATCGCTGCCAGATAGGCATCGAAAAAAGGGCGGCCGGAAGCCTCCCGATACAGACGGCAGAAGTCCGCCACCATGTCGCCAAAGGCATACACCGGCGGATGCTCCGGCCCGGCGGAGACCTCCAGGCGGCCGGGGATCAGCGCATACTGCTGATGGATCTGCTGGTGGGAGGCGTGGAGCCGGTAGCGGTTCGGGGCGTAGTCGAAACCGAAATTCCATCCCCACAAGGTGGCGTTGAAGGGGGGATCAGGCACGGCGCCGGCCGCCTGTTCCTCGAAGACTTGCCTCCGAATCGACTCGAGGGCCTCCGGCGTAGTCGATTTTCGCCGCTCTTCAACGGCCAGCCCCATGGTCTCGGCCAGCCGTAGGTAGGTTCGCTGGTAATACAGATGCCTCATGCCGACGACATCGGCCAATCCCAGGTCCTGGATTCGGTAGCGGACCGCATCGTGGGCCATGTTGGCCGCGTAATGCCCCCAGGGAATGTAGCTGTTTCGACGGAGATATTCGAACACGTGACTGCCGCCGGCGCCGCAAAACTCGCCGACGATTTCGCTTCCTCCCTGGACACCGGGGCGCAGCACCATGACTTCCTTGTAGACGTCCGGCAGGTGGGGGTTGTTGGCCAGCGCTTCGAACAGCGCCGCATCGGTGATTTCAGGACGCCGGTTTCCGTTTTTGTCGGCCGAAAACCGGAGGCCGCACGGCAGGCCCGTGCGGGGGTCTTCGATGAACGTGCAGCATTGCCGCGCCAACCGGACCAGGTCATCCGCATCGGTGGAGGAAACGGCAAGGGCCAGCCTGACCGGTGCGGGAAGTCTTTCAAAAATCCGGTCCGCGAGTTTTTCCGAATCCGGTCCGGTCACGGCATCGGTGAGAGTGCGGAAAAAGGAGAGGGGCGGCGCTTCCGGCAAGGCGATGGCCGACGGATCTTTTGCGATCCGGTCCGCCGAACGCTGCAGGATAAAAGTGGCCCCTCGGAAGGGAAGCGGATTCGGCACTTCGATCACCGCATCGGCGGCAGGCTCGGCCACGTCCTCTGCCGGGAAATTGGCTTGGTTTCCGACGGTTCGGCCGTCGGGGGTCTTTCCCAAGGGGCACACGAAATCGTTTTCCCTGAGATTTGCGACCCGATACCGGGGCCGGTGAACACCGAAGGCGAATTCGCCGTTCGGTGACACGCATGTTCTGAGCCGTTTCCAGTCCATTTCCACCATGCACCGCTTGAGGCAATCCCCGAATACCGTTGGTGAGCGCAGGTTCAATTCTTAGCGAAACCGCCGTGAAAAGAAAAGGCCTTCTTTCGGGGCTTGCCTTCGGCGCCCCCCGAAAGAAGGCCGATATTGACTATCGATGAATCCTCGCCATAATACAGTGATTAGCATTCAGCTGAAGGCCAACCCAACGAAAGGAGGCAAAGAATGACTGCTCGGGAGATGCTCAAGAAGATTCACTGGTTGGGACACGACGGGTTTCGTATCGACGCTTCCAAGACCATCTACGTGGATCCGTTTCAGATCGCAGGCGGTCCGGCCGCCGACATCATCCTCATCACCCACGAGCATTACGACCACTGCTCTCCGGAGGATGTAGCCAAGATTTCGGGCAAAGAAACGGTCATTGTCACAGAAAAAAAATCCGCGCAAAAACTCTCCGGAGACGTGCGCACCGTAGCCCCCAGTGAATCTGTCACCGTGAAAGGCGTTCGCATCGAGGCCGTCCCCTCCTACAACATCGACAAGGCTTTCCATCCCAAGGAAAACCGCTGGCTCGGATTCCTCGTGGAAATCGACGGGGTTCGCATCTACCATGCCGGCGATACCGACTTCATCCCGGAGATGAAGCACATCCAGGCCGATATTGCACTGCTTCCGGTTTCCGGCACCTATGTGATGACCGCCGAAGAGGCCGTGAAAGCGGCCCTTGCCATCGGGCCGAAGATCGCCGTTCCCATGCACTACGGCGCCATCGTCGGCGACGATTCGGATGCGGAAAAATTCGCCTCTGCGCTGGAAGGAAAAATGGAGGTGGTCGTTCTGGAGAAAACGGCATAGGGCGCTGAGCGCCACTGGAAAGACGGGAACCAGGGAAGCAGGGGGGGGCCGCTTTGATGTTGCGGGCCGCCGTCGACCTCTGATATGCAGGTTTTTTTCAACGGCAAGGGACGCTGCGATGATGGACGCCGTATTGAACATCCCCGCGATGATGCGGATTCTCCTGGTTTTTGTCGCCGTGTTGGCTTCGCTGCGGCTGCGGTTATCTCTTTGGCTGTCCTTTTTTTCCGGCGCCCTGCTGCTGGGGGTATTGTTCGGTATGGGGCCGGCGGCCATCGCCGCTTCCATCATCGATTCGATGACTCAGCCCAAGACGCTTTCCCTGTCCGTGGTCGTCTGTCTGATCCTGGTGTTGAGTCTCAGCCTGGAGCAATCAGGCCAGATGAAGCACCTTCTAGACCGGTTCCAGGGTCTGATCGCCAGTCCGAGCGTCAACCTGATCATGTTTCCGGCGCTCATCGGACTTTTACCGATGCCGGGCGGCGCAGTCTTTTCCGCACCCATGGTCCGGGTCATCGGCGCCCGGCTTTCCATCTCGCAAGACCGCCTCAATTTCATCAATTACTGGTTCCGGCATATCTGGGAATACTGGTGGCCCCTGTATCCCGGGGTGCTGCTCACCACGGCCTTGTCCGGGATCGATTTGTGGACCTTCGTACTTTTCCTGTCTCCTTTGACGGTGGCCGCCCTGATGCTCGGATACGGGGTGCTTCGCCGATGGACCGGCAAGATACCGGCGGCGTCAGGCCGAGACCGGCAACGTCCGGCGGCAGGCCCGTTTCTCCAGGAGCTGCTTCCGATTTTGATCGTCGTGGTGGGAGGACTCGGTGCGGGGCAACTGCTGTCGGTGCTGTTCGGCTCCTCAGTTTCGGTGACCAAGGAGCTTGGGCTGATCGCCGCCCTTGCAGCGGCCACCGGATGGGTCTGGCAAAGCCGCCGGATGACGGCCGCAGAGCGGCGCAGCGTCGTCTTTCATCCGCAGCTTCTGCGCATGTTTGCCATGGTCTCGGCCATTTTCATCTTCAACGGGATTCTGGAAGACAGCCGGGCGGTGAAAATCGTAAGCCAGGAGCTGGTCCGGTGGGATATTCCGCTTGCGCCCATCACCGTCGTGCTCCCCTTTCTCGTGGGCGCTGTGGTCGGCCTTACCATCGCTTTTGTGGGGACAACGTTTCCAATACTCATTTCACTGGTTCAGGCGGTGGGAAGCGCCGACCTGCTGCCCGCCTACATGATGCTGGCCATGGTTTCCGGCTTCGTCGGCGTGCTGATATCGCCGCTGCATCTTTGTCTGCTATTGTCGAGTGAATACTTTCAGACGCGGTTTGCGCCGATCTATCGGTACATGGCCGTTCCCTGCGGGGGGCTTCTTCTGGCGGCAATCGGTTATTTCTCGATTCTACGGGTTGTGTTGTGAGAGTCGAATTAATTTTTGCGCTTATCCAGAAACCTCCAGCCCGCAGCCGCATGAGGCCGACGGGTGTCAGGTCTCCAGCCGGCCAAAACTCGCCATCAAGGCCGCGTAAAGACGGCCGCTGATTGGGATGCAAAAAATGGCAGTGGCAAACGGGAATTGCCAAAGAGATCCCGTTGTTTGGGTTGCGGCCGTCTTAACGCGCCCTAACTGGCTCAAACAGTTGCCCAGCTTCCGAGCTGACACCCATCGGCCTCCTGCTTGAGCCTCCTGGAGTTTTGTGGAGAACCGGATTAATTTTAACCGTGATCAAATCGCGTTCGCGATTTGATCACTCTTCTTCCAGGCTCAGCTGCAGGGGAAATCCGCTGTCACGGGCCGCACCGACAGCGATCTTGACCTTGGTTTCGGCGACTTCCAGCGGGTAGATGCCGCAAACCCCGACACCGTAATGGTGCACGTAGAACATCAAGGAAGTGGCCTCTTCCATGGACTTGTGAAAAACGGACATCAGGATGCCGACGACAAACTCTTTGGTGGTGTAGTCGTCGTTGTACAAAAGAACCTTGTACATCGGCGGCTCCTTGGTCTCTTCCTCGACGTCCGTCAATTGTTCTTCTTTTATTTCTGGGTGCTCTTCGCCCATGGTCTATCACCCTCCCGGGGCTCTTCATTTTTATTAGGTCTTGCTTTTCAAAACGCAAAACTTTTATAAAATCGCGCCAGCGATTTTATCTGAAAGGAATCGAACATGGCCGCGCAAACGATCCTGATCACCGGTTCCACCGACGGCATCGGCAGACAAACCGCCCTCGAACTGGCAAACCGCGGCGAAGCGGTCTGGCTCCATGGCCGAAACGAGGAGCGGTGCCGGTCGGCCATGGCGGAGATCAGCCGCCGGACCGGCAACCCGAAACTTCGCTGCTTCGTTGCGGACCTGGCCGAGTTGGCCCAGGTCCACCGCCTGGTCGAAGAGGTGAAAACCGCCGGAAGTCGGCTCGACGTCTTGATCAACAACGCCGGCGTCTTTCGCCACAAGCGGGAATTGACTCCGGACGGATTCGAGCTCACCTTTGCCGTGAACCATCTGGCGCATTTTGTCCTGACCCTCGGTCTGGTCGACCGGCTTCGGTCGTCTGCCCCGAGTCGAATCATCACCGTCAGCTCCATGGTTCATGCCGACAGCATCGATTTTGACAACCTCCAGGGAGAAAAGGAATACAGCGGATTCGGCGCCTATTCCCGGTTAAAGCTGTGCAACATCCTGTTTACCTATGCATTGGCCGAACGCCTGCAAAACACCGGCGTTACGGCCAACTGCCTCCATCCGGGAGTGATCAACACCAAGCTGCTTCGGGCCTCATGGTCCGGAGGCGAGTCGGTTTCCGAAGGGGCCAAAACACCGGTTTTTCTGGCGACGGCCCAGGAAGCCGCCGCCCACAGCGGCCAGTATTTCGTCAACCGGACTCCGTCGACATCTGCGCCGATCACCCGGGACCGCGAAGTCCGCGAGCGGCTGTGGGCCGTCAGCGAGAAGCTGACCGGGGTCCACTGGCCCGAGTAGCCCGAGAGAGCGGGTCCGGTTTCCGGGGAAATCTCCCGCTGTTCCTCTATCAACCTTATTCTTGACGATAAGTCCGAATTTTTTGAATTTCAGGGGCGAAGCCCCTGCCGGTAAAACAGCGGAGCCGTGTTACCGCCAGACCAGGGCCTTCCGTTGAAAATCGATGTTGAAGTCGATACCCGCCAGAAAGTCCATTCCAAGGAGACCATCGTATCCCGGCGGCGGTCCTTCCGGATCGACGATGCCGATTCGATGCCGTTCTTTCCGATGGGGGCCCACCTGGATATAATCGAGGGTGGCCAATTCGACCCGAACGACATTGCCGCCGGCCGTCCGGCCGAAGGTGCGGTCCAGCCCCCGCATGAAAAGCCTTTCTGCGGCATCCCGATAGAGGGTTGTAACCGACGCCCCGGTGTCCAGAACCAGGAGCGCTTGGGTCTCGACGACACCGTAGCCGAGTGTGACCGGGACAAACACGCGATTGCGCTGGATGAAAACGGGCGTGGCCGCCTCGGCGGCCTCCCCGCCCTGCCGGGCGGCCGGACCCATGGGGTCACGGTTCGGAACCGGCTGCCGGTCAGGCCCCGGCGCGGCTTCGCTGTACCGCTTCGCCTCCGGACGGAATTCGGGCGGCACTTTTCCCAGGTCGTCCACGAACACCGTATGGCCGTCCGGGCCGACATAGCGGAAAAAATCCGCCTCAGCAGAAACCGCCGCCAGTACCGGCACCAGGAAAACAAGGAGCCACATCACCACGGCAGCCCGGCACAACGCACCAGAAACAGCCTTCAACGGCTCTTGGAAAAAAAGGCGGTGCTTCAATTTCGGCACAACCTCTCTCCGGCGGTCGAGATCGGCCCGACCTGTCGGATTCGCTCTTTCGTCAACGTTTCGGCGGCGCCTTTCCAGGATTCCGATGGCTCCCGCCGTCCCTTTATCGTATCATTGAGCAGGGTGGGGCGTCAGTCAACGGGGAAATGATCTCCGGCCCCCGAAAAGGGTCTGCAGATCCGTCGCCGCTTTCGACTCGCATCGACAAAAAGGAGGCCCATGAAAAAATACGATCTGATCGTCATCGGAACCGGATCCGCCATGAACGTCGTCCAGGCGGTGCTGCAATCCGAGCCCGGATCCCGCATCGCCGTCATCGACAAGGACCCGCCGGGGGGCATCTGCCTGACCAAGGGCTGCATTCCCACCAAGATTCTCGTGTATGCAGCCGAGGTGCTGCGGACCATCGAAGGGGCCGGTCGCCTGGGCATCGAGGCAGGCGTCCGCCGTGTCGACTTTACAGAAATCATGGCCCGAATGCACCGGTCCGTCGATCCGGAAATCGACGCCATCCGAAAGGCCCTGGAAAAGGCCGAACAGATCGACTACTTTCCGCACCCCGCCGCCTTTACCGCCCCCTACCGGATAAAGGCGGGCGCCGAGGCGCTCACCGCTCCCAGGATTCTTCTCTGCATCGGCTCCCGGCCGAAGATCCCGCCCATCCGGAACCTGGCATCGGTCGGCTTCCACACCAGCGACTCCATTCTCACCATCGAAAACCGTCCGGAAAGCCTGGCCATCCTGGGCGGAGGCTACATCGCCGCAGAACTGGGACACTTTTTCTCGGCCATGGGAACCGCGGTCACCATTATCGGCAGAAACCCGCAGTTTCTCCCCGGAGAAGAGCCGGAGGTCTCCGACCTGGCGCTCCGGCAGATGTCCCGGTGGATGAACATCCAGACCGGCTGGGAAGTTATCGAAGTCGGCGCCGGCGGCAAGGGGGGAAAACGGCTTTTGGCCCGTTCGGTAGACAGCGGCCAAACGCGCCGGTTCGAGGCCGGGGAAATCCTCGTGGCCACCGGTCGGGCCTCCAACGCCGACATTCTGTCACCGGAAAAGGGGGGCATCGAAGTCGACGAAAACGGCTGGATCCGGGTGGACGAGCGCCTCGAAACCAGCCAGAAAAATATCTGGGCCTTTGGAGACGCCACTGGACGATACATGTTCAAGCACGCGGCCAATTTCGAATCCCAGATCGTCTATGCCAATGCCTTCCTGGGGGAAAACCTCCGGGTCGACTATCGCGCGATTCCCCATGCGGTGTTCACCGTCCCTGAAATTGCTTCAGTGGGCATGGGCCAGAGCGAGGCCGTGGCCATGGACGGAGAAGACGACATCCTGATCGGTTTTCACCGATTCCGGGACACGGCAAAGGGCGATGCCATGATGCTCGAAGACGAATTCGTCAAACTGGTGGTGGAGGCAGGAAGGGGAAAGATTCTGGGCGCGCACATCATCGGGCCCCAGGCATCGCTGCTGATCCAGGAAATCGTCACGTTGATGTACTCGGACAGCCCCACGGTCCTTCCCATCGCCGACGGGATGCACATTCACCCGGCACTATCGGAGGTGGTGGAACGGGCCGCCGGCAGCCTGATGACCGCCAAAGAATACCGCGTCCGTCTGGAGCGCGGAATGCTGTAACCCTCAACAGTGACAGGATCCGTCCGCAATGATGTCGGCCAGCTTCTCGTGAAAATTCGACCGGGGCCGGCGGCAATAACCGACCTGCCCCCGCCTTGGGTTTTGGAGGTTGGAGGGCCACGCTCCGTCGTGGCCGGTATTGGGTCATTGCTGGCAACACGGACGCGACAGAGCGCGTCCCTCCACCGTTAGGAATCAGGGGGATTTTTTTCCGCATACGACTTCATCAGGGCCGCGAGAAATTCCCATACCTTCTCCACCGAGGGCAGGTAGAGCGCCTCATCCGGAGAATGGGGGTCCCGGATCGTCGGGCCAAAGGAGATCATGTCCATCTCAGGGTACTTGGCGCCGATCACCGCGCATTCCAGGCCGGCATGGACGGCCTCCACCGCAGGTTCGGCCCCGAAACGATCCCGATACACCCGGATGCAGCGGGCCAGCAGGGGAGAATCGAGGTTCGGCTCCCATGTTGGGTAGGCATTCAGCCGGGTGCTCTCGGCGCCGGCCAGGGCCGCCACCGCCTCGATCCGCCGGGTGATGTCCTCCAGCCGGGACATCACCGAGCTTCGCTGGCTGGTGACGATCTCCAGCCCTTCCTTTTCCATGGACACTTTGGCCAGATTGCAGGAGGTTTCCACCAGCCCCTCCATCTGCTGGGACATCGCCTGGACCCCGTCGGGCAGGGCCAGAAGCAGACGAACCACGTCCAGTGACGCCTCCGGGGCAAGCGCCGGCTCCCGAGACGCCTCCCTTTCCTGCCCCTGCAGGTTCAGGCGCAGGGAAGGGTCGGAGTCGGTATGCTCCATCCGGACCGCGCGTTCCACGGAAAGCAGCATCTCATGAACTTTTTCGCAGTCGTTGCCGGCGCAGGAGAACCTCGCCCAGGCATGTCGGGGGATGGCATTGTGGGATTTTCCCCCCTCGATGGCAACGAGCCGGATCCCGGCAACGCGCCCGACCCGGTCCAGGGCCCGCGCCAGAATGTGAATGGCATTGGCGCGCTGCTTGTGGATGTCGACCCCGGAGTGACCCCCTCTCATCCCGCCGGCTTCGAGGTGAAACAGAACCGCTTCCGGCTCGATCGGGGCAAAATCAATGGACTTTTTGATCCGGCTCTCCACCCCGCCCGCACATCCGACAGTGAAGATCCCTTCGTCTTCGGAATCGATATTGAGCAGAATCCGTCCCTGGACGAGATCCTTTTCCATGCCGTTTGCACCGGTCAGACCGGTTTCTTCGTCCACGGTGAACAACAGCTCCAGCGGCGGGCGGGCGAGCGATTCGTCCTCGGCCAGCACCAGGGCCAAGGCCAGGGCGATTCCGTTGTCGGCGCCGAGGGTCGTGCCGTCGGCTTTGAGCCAGTCGCCGTCCCGATGCATCCAAATCGGGTCCTTGGAAAAATCGTGGGTCGAATCGCTCCGCTTTTCGCAGACCATGTCCATATGGCCCTGCAGGACCACCGCTTGGGCGTCTTCGCACCCGGCAGAGGCCGGGACCCGGATCGACAGGTTGCCGACCGCGTCGCGTCGAACGGAAAAACCCGCGTCTTCGGCCCGCTTCTTCAGGTACCGAGCGATCCGTTCTTCCTTTTTCGAACAGCGGGGAATGGCGTTGATCTCCTGAAAAATCTTCAGGATCGTTTCGAGTCGGTCAGACGGCTGCATATCGGCCTCCGAATAAAATCGCTGTAAAATCGCAGCCGCGATTTTACAAAAGTTTCGCGTCCTGCGAAACACTAAAAAAATCCTTGAGCGGGCGGTTTCCCCGGAAATCGTGACTCAGTTCGGATGAAGACGCCCCCGGGCAAGGGACAGAAAGATCCCTGCGACACAGAGCAGGGCAAATACAAGAAAGGCGATATTGACGCTGTCAACGAACTCGGCATGAACCGCCGGGGTAATCTGCACCCGACCGATGAGCAGGGAAAAGATCATGGTGGCGATCCCCATGGAAAACGTCTGCCCCAGCAGGCGCATGGTGCCCACCACCCCGGAAGCGATCCCATAATAGCGTTTTTCTACGCTGCCCATGATCGCGTTCATGTTCGGCGAGGAGAAAAAGGCAAACCCGATCCCGTGAAACAGCAAAACCGCCACCACGAAGCCTGTGGAGGTTTCCTTTCCGATGCCCGCCAGCAACAGCAGCCCGACCGCGGTCATGGCCATGCCGATCGAAGCGATGATCCGGGGTTCGAACCGGTCGGAAAGACGGCCGGCCAGCGGTGAAAACAGGGCCATCATGACGGGCTGGGCCACCAGGATCACGCCGGCGATTTTCGCTTCGATGCCGAGGATGTACTGGAGATAGAGGCTCAACAAAAAGGTGACGGCGAACGTGGCGCTGTAATGGAGCAGGGCCGCCAGGCTGGAAAAGGCAAACACCCGGTTGCCCGAAAAAAGGTGCACTTCGAACACCGGCTGCCGCACCCGGCTTTCCCACAGGACGAATCCGGCTATCGCGGCCGCGCCGCCGCCCATCAAGCCGAATCCTGCGGCGTCCGGAAGCCGGGAAGCGCCCAGCAGAAGCATCAGAACCGAAACGACATACACCGCCGCACCGATCCAATCGAACCGCTCTCCGGCCGCATCGGTCCACTCTCCATGGAGGCGGAACACCGCCAGCAGAATCACGCCCACCCCCAAGGGAAGGGGAAACAGAAAAAGGCTCCGCCAGGAGAGCCAATCGGTCAGAATCCCGCCGAACAGGGGGCCGCAGGAAAGCCCAGTGTAGACGGCCGTCACGGTGATCCCAAGGGCCCAGCCCCGCTCCCGGGGGGCAAAGACCGAGGTGACAATGGCGATGCTCGTTGCAAAAATCATGGCGCTGCCGACGCCCTGGAAAACCCGGTATACGATGAGGCTCCAGACGGAACCGGCGCCGGCGGACAGCAGGGCAGCCCCGGTAAACAACCCGATCCCCAGGATAAAGATTTTTTTGCGGCCGTGGATGTCTGAAATTTTGCCCAGGGGAACCAGCGCAGCAGCCGCCGCCAGCAGGTAGGACGTGGCCACCCAACTCAGCATCACCGCGTCGGCCCCGAGCGCTTCTCCGATGGCCGGAAGCGCCACGTTCACCGAAGAGATCATGAACGGCGTCAGAAAGGAGCTGAGCACCGCGATGGTCAGCGCCGCTTTTTTTTCAGCACGCGCTTGGGATTCGGCCATGAAGAAGATCTCCGGCGTCGGAACCTCGATTGAAGCGTCAAACCAAAGGCATATGGTATAAATGCCCGGGCCCGGGTTGTCAAAACCGATCGTCTCCGGTCTGGATCGCCACGCGACTGGATCGGCTTGCTCATTGTCCACGGCCTCGTCAAAGTCCAGGAGGGCCACGCTCCGTCGTGGCCGCCCGCGGTCGGACGCGACAGAGCGCGTCCCTCCAACTTGGGCTGTCGATACGACTGGCGCCCAACGCACTCAAGATGATAAATTAGCTGTTTGAAGATCCCTTGCTATCGGAACGTTATTTTGACAAGCGCTCTAACCATTCGACCATGCAACGACTCAACCTCGTTCACTGCCCAAGACGGAATGTCTGAACCTATGCGTGCGCCTCCGCAGCCAACGCCGCCGCCCCTGATCCTCGCTCCGCTGAAGGGATACACCGATGCGGTCTTCCGCGATGCATTCAGCAGGCATTTTTCAGGGGTCGATCGGGCTGTTGCCCCGTTCATTCCCACGGTTTCCGGGCCTCGGGTGCGCCCGGGGCTGCTCTCCGACCTGCTGCCCGAAAAAAACCGGCGCCTTGCCGTAACGCCCCAGATCATCGGTAAATCCGCCGGGGACTTCGTTCTCGTGGCCCGCGCCCTGCTCGATCTCGGCTACGATCAGCTCAACTGGAACCTGGGCTGTCCGTTTCCCATGGTCATGAAAAAGGGGAGGGGATGCGGGATGCTGCCCCATCCGGAAAAAATCGACGCCTTCCTGGAAGAGGTTCTTTCGGCGCTTTCGGTCCGGCTCTCGGTCAAGCTGCGCCTCGGCCGGATCGATCCGGACGAGATCTTCGAGGTGCTGCCGGTGCTGAATCGCTATCCGCTGGCCGAAATCATTCTCCATCCGAGAACCGCCGGCCAGATGTACGGCGGCCGGCCTGACCGGCTTCGGTTTGCTTCGGTCCTGGCCGAATCGACCCATCCGGTAGTCTACAACGGGGACATCAACACGACCGCTGATTTTAGACGCCTTTTCGAGCGGCTTCCCGGCGTCGGCGGGTGGATGCTCGGAAGGGGAATCCTGGTCGATCCGCACCTTGCCCTCGCGATTCGAAGCAGAAGGGATCGAATCGACCACCGCGCAGAGCGCTTTCGGGCGTTTCATGACGATCTGATCGAGGGCTACCGGAGTAAGCTTTCCGGCCCGGGCCATCTCCTGGACCGGATGAAAGGGTTCTGGAAATACTTCGGCATCGGATTTGACGGCGGGCGGCAGATCGCCAAAAAAATTCACCGCTGCCGGGCAATGGATCGTTACACGGATCTGGTGGCCCGATTCTTCGATGCCGGGCCTCAGTGGACCGGGCTTTCCGACGGCGAGAGCATCGATGACAAGATCATCTGAACGGCAGAGTCGTCCTGACCCGCTCTGGGAGCAGACGTTCGGTGGCCAAGGCATCCATTGGTAAAATGCCCCTTGACCCTATAATTTGGCAGGTGTATAGGCCGTTGTCTTTTTTTTGCCGGCAGCGCGGCCGGAGAGGTACCTCTACTGTTTAGGAGGACGGCATGTCCAAGGAAAAAAAGCAGCTCATTTCGACCATCACCTGGAACCTGCTGCTGATCACCGCAGGGGCGGTCATCTTTTCCATCGGGGTCAAGGCCATCGTGCTTCCCCACGGGCTGATCACCGGCGGACTCGCCGGCGTGAGCCTCATTTGCTACTACATGACCCATCTGCTGACCCCCGGCCAGTGGTATTTTTTGATCAATCTCCCTCTGTTCCTCGTCGGATGGGCCATGGTCAGCCGGCGGTTTTTCCTCTATAGCCTGTTCGGAACAGTGGCCTCCAGCGCGGCCATGGATCTGGTCCGGTTCACGTTTCCGATCCAGGACCCGTTTCTGGCGGTGTTGGCCGGGGGGGTGGTCACCGGCATCGGGGCCGGCATCGTCTACCACTCCCTGGGATCTTTGGGGGGAAACGACATCATCGCCATCGTGCTGCACCAGCGGTACAACCTCCGCATGGGGACCTATTTTCTGATGTTCAACCTGGGATTGTTCACCTTCAGCTTCGGCAGCCTCAGCGTGGATCTGGTCCTCTACTCCCTGGCCATGGCCTTTGTGACCTCCCAGGTCATCGACACAGCCATGACCACGTTCAACCAGCGCAAGATGGCCCTGATCATCTCCGACCGTTCCAAGGAAATCGCCGCCGACATCCACCAGCGCCTGAACCGGGGCGCGACCTATATCGAAGGCACCGGCACCTACACCGGACAGGCCAAGAAGATCATCCTGACGGTGGTGCACAACTACCAGCTCAAACGGCTGGAAGAGGTGGTATTCGACAACGACCCGGACGCCTTCGTCATCACCGAAAACACCTTCAATGTCTACGGCAAGGGCTTTTCCCGGCGGAAGGTGTACTAGGCCGGGAAGCTGGGATCTGGGGTTTGGTGCTTGGTGCTAGCGATCGGGAAAATTTCATGCGGGCTGCGCCGGGACTCAAAATTCCAGATTCAAGATTCTCCGGCGGGAGATTTGTAGAAATCTTTTGGTCTCAACCGGCCAGTTTGATCAAAGGATGAAACTTCCCAGTTCCGTCATTCCGGGCTTGACCCGGAATCCAATTGTTTTTTGATTTTCCTGGATTCCGGATCGAAGTTTATCCCGCATTTGATGCGGGGCTCCGCTCGTCCGGAATGACGGACCGGGAAAATGAAGTTTCACATAAGCCCCGCCCCTGGCCGCCGAGGCGGCCAGTTTGATCAATAATGAAACTTCCCCCGAAGCCTCTGCCGATGTAGTGAACGGCCTCCGTGCCGTTCACGTCGGCACGACACGGAGGTCGTGCCCTACAAAAGCCCCGACTTCGAATGAAGTTTCACATAAGGAGGAATCATTGCCGATGAAGGAACAAAAAAAGCGGGAAAGACCATTTCCCGACTTCATGGCCGATGTGCTCAACTACGGCGCGTTGAATCTGGCCATGGGCATCGGATACCGACTGGGGCTGTTTGACGCCATGGACGGGCTGTCCGGCCCGAAATCAGCAGGGGACATTGCCGAGGAGGCAAGGCTCGACCCACGGTACGTGACCGAATGGCTCGGCGTCATGGTCTGCGGGGGGGTCGTGGATATTCTGGCGGGGAAAAACGATGAAGACTTGTTTTTTCTTCCCAAAGAACATGCCGATCTGCTGACGCGCAGAGCCGGGGAGGCCAATCTGGGCGTCTATACCCAGGAGATTCCCCTTCTGTCCGTCTGCGCCCTGGAACCCGTGGCAGAGGGGTTCGCCACGGGCAAGGGCGTTTCCTATGATCATTATCCGAACTTTCAACGGTTCATGACCGAGTTGGCCGACGCCAAGCACCGCCGGGTGCTCGTAGACCGGTTTCTGCCGTCGGTGGACGGCGGCCGCTTGATTCGGCGGCTGGAATCCGGCATCCGCGTCTGCGACCTGGGCTGCGGAGAGGGCGTCGCCGTGCTGCTCATGGCCGAGGCGTTTTCCCGAAGCGAATTCGTCGGCATAGAGCTTTCGGCCGAGGCCCTTGCGGCGGCTGAATCCGCGGCCCGCCGCCAGAGGGCAACAAACGTGCGCTTCATCGAGGCCGATGCTGCAAGGCTGGCACAGGATCCGGCGCTGGTATCCTCCTTCGACTATGTGACCGCCTTTGACGCCATCCACGACCAGTCCCGGCCCGAGGAGGCGCTGGTCTCGGCATATGCCATTCTCCGGCCCGGCGGCGCCTTTTCCATGGTGGACATCGCCGCCAACAGCCGAATGGCCGACAACCGGGACCACCCCATGGGGCCGTTTCTGTACACGGTGAGCCTGATGCACTGCATGCCGGTGGGGAAGGTGAACGGCGGTGCGGGCCTGGGAATGATGTGGGGCCGGCAAAAAGCGGAAGAGATGCTCAAGCAGGCCGGGTTTTCATCGGTGTCGGCCGAAGAAATCCCGGACGACCCCTTCAACCTGCACTTCTTCTGCCGAAAAACAGGCTGATCTGGTCGGCTGGTGGCAGGCCGGCGGAGCCCGGACAGTGACCATGGCTTCTCCTTTCAGGGGGACCGCCCTTTTCCCGCCGCCCCCCGCATCATGCATTCGGCCGGGTTCCCAGGTAGATCACATGGCGGGGACCGCCTTTTTTCGGCCGACGGACGGTTGTTGCAAATCCGCCCGCCTCCATGCGGTTGACAAATCCCCCATCGTAGTCTTCGCCCCAGACCGCAAAGATCCCGCCGGGGGAAAGCACGGTCCGGACCGATTCGATGGCCCGGTTCCCGTACAGGGGATCGCCCTTTTTGTGGGTGCGGGTGTAGGGGCCGGTGTACAGGTCGTAGATGACGGCGTCGATTGTCCCCGGACCCTTTTTTTCCGCCCAGTGTCGGACGACGCGGGCAACGTCTTCGATCTCGATCCGGACCCGGGAATCGACCGCAGCCCCCCCGGTGAGCTCGGAAAGCGGACCCCGGCACCAGGAAACCACCACCGGGTTGACCTCCGCCACCGTTACCCTTGCCGGTGCCGGCAGCACGTCCAGGACCGCACGAAGGGTAAATCCCATGCCGAGGCCGCCCACCAGCACCCGGGGCGCCGGCCGCGCCTCGATATGGCGGCAGGCCAGCCTCCCCAGCGCCGCCTCCGTACGATGGGAGGCGGAGTTCATCAGCACCCGCCCGGCCACCGTAATGAGAAAGTCTCCCTGCCCGTGGCGGCGCAGCTCGAGCACGCCTTCTTCGGTGTCGACGCGTTCGATCGTTTTCCAGGGTATGGCCATACCGGGGCTCGTGGAAAGCTCTTCTAATGGGTACTTTACGCACCAGGCATCAGCACCGGCAAGGAGGAGGCCAAAAGATTTTTTTTGCGAGCTGAACCCTCCGGTGCCTTACCGGAGCCTGTCCGCTCCAATCATTTCAGAATAGGCACGACTCGTTGCTACGCTGCACCCACTGCGGTTGTCGGCCTGTCTACGAACTGCTGGTGTGGCTTCAGTGCCGTCGCGATGGCGATTCAGCCTCGGTCTGCAGCTCGCAAAAAAAATCTTTTGGCCTCCTCCTCGGCACCAGCTCGTGTCGGGTGTGTAGGCTACTCGTTAGTATATCCGCTAAATCCTGTTAATCCTGTCTAAAATTTCATGAATGCGCGCCAGCGCATTCATTTCCGGAAATATTTCGGCCGCATGAGGTTTTCGATGGATAAAATCCGGTCGAGCTTTTCCTTGGAGACCAGGTCCTTTTCGAGCACCAGGTCGTAGACCGATCGGCCCGAGGCCAGAGCTTCCTTGGCCACGGCGGCCGAGATCTCGTAGCCGATGACCGGGTTCAGGGCCGTAACAATGCCGATCGAATTCATCACCATGTTTCGGCAGTGCTCCCGGTTGGCCGTAATTCCGGAGACGCATTTGGTCTCCAGAGCATAGCAGCCCCGCTGAAGCATTTCCAGCATCTGAAACAGATCGAAGGCGATCACCGGCTCCATCACGTTGAGCTGCAGCTGTCCGGCCTCGGAAGCCATGGTGATGGTCACGTCCATGCCGATCACCTGGAAGGCGATCTGGTTGACCACTTCCGGGATGACGGGATTGACTTTTCCGGGCATGATGGAGGATCCCGGCTGAAGCCGAGGCAGGTTGATCTCGTTTAAACCGGCCCGGGGTCCGGACGACAAGAGCCGAAGGTCGTTGGAGATCTTGGACAATTTGACGGCGAACCGCCGAAGCAGGCCGGAAAGCTGGACATAGGCGCCGGTATCCCAAGTGGCCTCCACCAGGTCGCTCGAGCTGACCAGCGGAAAGCCGGTAAGCCTCCGCAGATGGTCGACCGCCACCGGTGCATAGCC
>JAIPEL010000129.1 GCA_021737185.1 Desulfobacterales bacterium
TTGCAACGTCGTTCATGAAAGCCTCTCCTTTGTGAATTTTGAGCGGTTCACATCTGGAGGGGCTTTCATTTATTCCCGTAAATGTCAAACTTTGGTGAGTCTCCCGGCAGAGCCGGGAGTTTACTCAGGGGCAATTATTTCAGACAAAGGTCAGAGTTAAAGGCATATAACAAGCCCCTGAACCAGATGGCCTAAAAAGCGCGGCCAGTGGTTATGGGCAGCGTTAGTTTTACAAAGAACGTATGACAAACATTCCAGACAATAAGAGAAGAGAGTGCGCAGATTATGCCCTCCATGCATATGGTACGGCATATATCTTTGAGAAAAAAGCGGCGAATATTCAGAATAAAATACGAATATTGTCGTTTCTTGGTGTTGCGGTTCCGGCATGTGTAGGTGCGATTGTTGGGAGCTACTCCCTTAATTCGTTACAAATTGGTGTTGTGCTGGCAATCGCAAGTACTATTGCAATTGTGCAGCTTTTGTTGTCTATATGGTCCCTGGCATCTGGATGGGATAGAAAAATTTCAGAATACCTTGATCAAAAGAATAAGAATTATGAAATATCAGACAAATTCCGAAAACTGGGCAATGAAACATTGTACGAAATAGAGATATTTCAGCGAGAACTGGAAAAGCTGAATATAGAAAGAAACTATATAAAACAAGCAGACGATAGACATTCAATCACCGAAAAAGAAAAAAGGAAGGGAATGAGGTATGCGCTCAGAAAGTTCCAAAGGCCATGTGCTGCTTGTTGTAATGTGCCAACTGACATGAAAACCACTAATTGTGGGGTTTGTGGTCAATTCTAACTTTACCAGGTTTGGAGGCTAAAATGGCAAATGAAGTAGAAAAAGTTGTCGCAGGTTTTACACGTTTAACCGATTCCGAGAAAGCAAAAGCTGTTGAATTAATCAATGAGTATATCGGTGCAAACTCTGACAGAAAGCGTGTCTTAAAAGAAAGTTATGAGGTGAAGGCTGGGCTTGATTTGGGCCCAACTAATCAAGGTGGTTGCCCCTGTTGCGGCAAATAAAACTGAACAAATGGGCTCCAAGGGACGTCAACGCGAACGCGCCGCCGCCCCTGAGCGCAGCTGTATAAATCGGCACTGGACAGAGGTGCCAGACCGCAGACTACACTCCCCAAACTCAGTTCTCCACGATAGCCTATCTGTCGATCAAATTTCGTTTAAGTAGATGTCTCGGATTTCCTCGGGCTGAATGCAAAGGTAGTTGAGCGTCTCGACCTGGCTGCTGTGTCCGAAGACATCAACCAGCTCGGCCAGGCCGACACCGTAGGTTACGCGCTGGTGATAGCCGAATGTTTTCCGGAGCGAATGACTCCCGTAGTTGCCCTTCAGATGTATCTGCTGGTGTTTCCCTTTTTCGGGCGATTGTCGGTCATGGCCGGCTTTCTTCTTTTTCCCTGCTCCCCGGCGGACCGGAACTGATTGACAAAATCACCGCATATAAGATAAGTTTAACTAAATCAATTGCTTTTGAAATGAAACCGCTGCCGCGGTTTTATAAAAGTTTCGCTTTACAACCATGGCAGAACCGTTGAAAAACGCATCAGACCAGCGGCGTACCCGACACCTGACAGCGGCGCTATTGAAACAGCTTCTTGCCGCTGCGCCGGTGGGCGTCCTTTTTGTAGACGACTCGCTCATCATCGAATATGCCAATCCGACAGCCGCAACATTGATGGGGCATCCCGCTCCGGAATCCCTGACCGGCGTATCTCTCAACCATATCGCTTCACCGGCGTTGACAGGCATCGACAAACAGGTAAGGCAGTGCTTTGAGAGCGGTAAAACAGGCCGTGTAAGGCACTCCCTGCCGGGAGTGCCCGGAGACGGGCAGAACTTGAGAATTACGACCCATCCGGTGACGAACAGTCGGGGACAAACCGTCGGCGCATCAATCTGCATAGAAGACCTTTCCGAAATCCGAAGAATCGAATCTCAAATCCGGCAGGCCCAACGTCTCGAATCAATGGGCATACTGGCCGGCGGCATCGCCGACGACTTCAGCAATATTCTATGGGAAATCATGGGCAACGTGGAGTTGGCAGCAGCCGAGATCGACGTGGGACACCCGGCACGCTATAATCTGGAGGTTGCTGAAACCGCCTGCCGACGCGCCCAGGAATTGGTCATGAGAATTATCCGCTTCGGCCGTCGGTCTGAACACAAGCGCAAACCGATTCGATTAAACGACATTGTCGTCGAATCGCTGCAGAAGCTCCAGCAAGAGGAACTGCCGAAAAGCATTCGCGTCGAGCATCACCGCTCCACCGAGCAGGACATGGTTTTCGTCGAACCCTCTGAAATCAACCAGATGATGGCACACCTTTACCGCAATGCCGTGCAGGCCATGGCGGACCGCGGCGGCGTTCTTGAAGTTAGTCTGGTCGATGTTTTGCTGGAAGCCGAAGAGCTAACCGGTCACCCGGGGATGATCCCGGGCCGTTATGTCATCTTGACCGTGATGGATTCGGGGCCCGGCATCCAGGCAGACCACTTGGAACATGTGTTCGAACCATTTTTTTCAACCAAACCGTCCGAGCAACACACGGGTCTGGGGCTGGCGATCGTCAAATCCATCGCAAGAGCCCACGGCGGCACGGTGACCCTGGACAGCCGCCCTGGAAAAGGAACCCTCGTTCAGGTGATTTTGCCGACCCTCCATGAATCGAGTCGATTGACGACAAAACCTGAACCGCCGCTGCCGACCGGCATCGGCAAAGTTCTTCTGGTCGACAGCGATCCGGCAGTTCTCGAAATGCGGGCCCGGATGATCATCCGCCTCGGCTACGACGTGGAATATGCCGAAAATGGACGGCAGGCACTGGACCTGTTTCTCAGGGCTCCGGAGACGTTTGACCTGGTGATCACGGATCAATCCATGCCGGACATTCCGGTGACGACGATGGTGCAAAAAATGAAAAACGCCCGGCAGCAGATTCCCATTATGCTCTGCACGGTTCTTGGCGCGCCGGCTCTGGCGGCCAACGCCCGGGCCGCCGGCATCGATCGTCTGCTCCTCAAACCCGTTCGCATCAAGGATCTGGCCGTTGCCCTCAAGGAAACCCTCCCGGTTCTTCCCCAGCGCAAAACCGGGCGCTGATCCAAAAAACCGATCAATTTTAGGTATTTTCAGGCCGAAGATTCTTGACAGAACATAGATTCCCGTATATTTTAGATACTTACAATAAATTTTCCTTTTTATCGAAGAAGCCTCTTGGCCGAACCAAGGGGCTTTGATAGCGACCTAAATTGAGCGGTTTCCCCGAGAAAATCCCGTACGGGCGGGCATAAAGCCCGCCCCTACAAAGCCGCATCCGCCGCAGAGTAGGGGCGGGGTTTATCCCCGCCCGCCTCTATCACGGGCTTCGATCAAAAACCGCTGAGGAATCGCTCAGATTGGGGACAAGTTCAAAAGGGGGCGAGACTCATGCCGATCCAGGACCGGGAGGAACAGAAGCTGAAAACGGAAATCGATGAAATCATGCAACGGGTAGATCGAATTCTCAACAAAATCGAGGCGGATGACCCCGGGAAAAGACCGAGAAGCGATCGTTCCGGGCAATAGAATGCGCACGATAAACCGCGGTATTCCACAAGGGCTCAATGCGGATGCAACTCCTTGAACCGGAGGTCTTATGGCACTGACGAAAAACGATATCGTCGGAGAGGTGCACCAGCTTGGATTTACCAAGAAAAAAGCGGTGGAGACGGTTGAATCGCTGCTGGACATCATCAAACATACGCTGGAAAACGGCGATGATGTCCTGGTCTCCGGTTTCGGAAAATTCTGTGTCAAAGGAAAAAAGCAGCGGCGGGGAAGAAATCCTGCAACTGGAGATGACCTGCTGCTCAGAGAGCGGAAAGTGGTCACCTTCAAATGCTCCGGCAAACTGCGCGATAAAATCAACCAACCCTGAAACAGGCGGACCGTTTTCCCGAAAGCGCACCGCCCAAGTCAAGCAGCGCTTTTTTCATCATCTATAAATCATTTCATAAAACCGGGGCTTATCGGCACACCTGAAGCCAGGCATACTGATACGGCGCAAGCGCCATCTGCCCGCCGGCCGGTATCCAATGGCTGGAAAACAGATCGATCATCTGTTCGCCTTGACCCGCCGAAGGCGATACCGCCACCTGCTGGTCGCTCAGGTTGACCAGCGCAAGAACGACCTGTCCGCCGCCTTCCCTCCGAATCCCAAAAACACGATGATCAAGTTCAAGCACCGAAAAGTCAGCATTGGGATGAAACGCGGGCTGCTTTCCCCGGAGTCGAATCATCTCCAGATAGGGGTAGAAAATCTTCGCTGCGATATCTTGGGGATTTTGAAGCCCCTGTTCGATTTCTTCGATGGGCAGCTTTCTGCGGTTGATGCTGCGGGCCATGCCGGTCTTGGCAGCCCCCTCGATCCAATTTCGGGTGCCGAGAACGCTTTGAATATACACACCCGGGACCCCGGGCAAAGACAGGGCCACGGCTTGGGAGGCAAGAAATCGGTTTGCATGCAAGGGGTCCCTGCCGGGGACCTTCATGGCGTCCACATACGTGATGTTCAATTCATAAGGACTTTTCGAACCATCGGGATTCGTTCGATAAGAGATCCGGCCTCCGTTTTCCAGCACCCTGTCGACCAACAGAGCGATTTCCGCTTCCGGTAAAATCCCCTCCAAGGGTCGTACGCCGATGCCGTCGTGGGATGCGGTAAAATTGAAAAAGGTGTTTCGCCGATCGGGCAGGTGTAGCCCCCGGCCCCAAGCAGAAAGGGCGCCGGCGTTCTGTTTGACGATGGCATGGAAAAGAAGCGGGGGAAGGGTAAAATTGTAAACCATCTGGGCCTCGTCGCCGTTTTCCCCGAAATAAGCGATGTTTTCCGCATGGGGTACGTTGGTTTCCGCAACGATCAAGGTATCTGGGGCCACCAAGTCCAGAATCTTCCGAAAGAGTTTGACCATGGCATGGGTTTCGGGCAGGTGGATACAGGACGTACCGACCTCCTTCCAGAGGTAGGCCACGGCATCCATGCGGATCATTTTGGCCCCCTGACGGACGTAAAACAAAAGCACTTCGACCATGCGCTCAAGAACATCCAGGCTTTTGTAGTTCAGGTCGATCTGGTCCTCGCTGAAGGTGGTCCAGACGTGGACCGGCCGGCCGGAAGCCTTTTTAAAGGGAGTCAGCAGCGGCAGCGTCCGGGGACGGGTCACGGCGGAGAGATCGGTTCCCGGATCGACCTCGATGGCAAGATCCCTATAGCCGGGAACCTCGTTTAGATAGTTGAGGAACCATTGGCTTTTGGAAGAAACGTGGTTCAGAACGAAGTCAAACATCAGCGAGAAATGTTTGCCCAATTCCCGGATATCGCCCCATTGCCCCAGTTTCGAATCGACGGAAAAAAAATCGACCACAGAAAAGCCGTCGTCGGAGGACCATGGATAAAAGGGCAGGATATGGATCGCGGAAAAAATTTGATTAAACCATGCCGCAGCAAAGCGGTCAAGCGTATTCAGGGGCGATCGGCCGGGCTCCTGCAGGGTGTCCGCGTACGTGATCAGCACCAAGTCCTTTTCCGTGAAAAGCTCTTCATCACCTGACGCGCGGACCGGAAACCGGTCGATCAACGTCAGAAGGCGGCCCGCGGCGGCCCTGCCCTGCTCCATTCCATAGACATCCACGAGAATTTTTCCGATGTCGTCTTCTCTGTCCATCATCGATCTCCTAAATCATTGCCAGCAGGGGGGAGGTGTGCTAAATAGGCGATTTTGTGCTCCGGTCTGCGATTCGGCGCCTCGATGTTGCTACAAAAAGCTCGGAGGAAAATCCTATGCGCGCAATCATTACCGGCGTCGGGCACCATGTGCCTGAAAGAAAGCTGACCAACGCCGATCTTGAAAAGATGGTCGATACCAACAATGAATGGATCATTACCCGCACCGGCATCCGGGAGCGCAGAATCCTGGAAAAAGAAAAAGGAACCTCTGAAATGGCGGTTCCGGCGGCTCAGGCAGCGCTGTCGCAGGCCGGCGTCTCGCCCGACGAACTGGATATGATCATCACCGCCACCGTCACTCCGGATCAGATCGTACCCAGCATGGCAGCCATGGTACAAAAAAAGCTCGGCGCCTCCAATTGCTGGGGGTATGACATCAACGGCGGCTGCACCGGGTTCTTATGCGCGTTTACCACCGCAGCACAGTTCATTGAATCTGGGAGGCATCAAAAAATACTGGTCATCGGCGCAGACAAAATGAGCGCCATCGTCGATTACAAGGACCGCAATACCTGCATTCTTTTCGGAGACGGGGCTGGAGCAGTGGTCATGGAGCCTTCGCCGGACACCAACGAAGGGGTTCAGGATTTTATTCTTCACTTGGATGGAAACGGCGAAAACTCCCTTTACATGACCGGTGGCGGCAGCCTCAAACCGGCCACCCTGGCCACGGTCAACGACAAGCTTCACTACATCTACCAGGACGGGCGCACGGTCTTCAAAGCCGCCGTCAATGGCATGGCAGAAACAACCAGCCGGATCATCAAAAAAAACGGGCTCACCGGCAGTGATATCAGCCTCTTCGTTCCCCATCAGGCCAACTACCGCATCATCGATGCCGTAGCCAGGAAAATCGGCCTCAACCAAGACCAAGTCGTGGTCAACATTGAAAAATACGGCAATACAACGGCGGCCACCATTCCCTTGGCCCTATCCGAAGCCTGGGAAGACCGCCGGATGAAAAAAAACGACTGGATCGTCATGGCCGCTTTCGGCGCCGGCTTTACCTGGGGCAGCGTGCTGCTCCGGTGGGCCATGTAGCCCGGTTGATTGGTCGATTCGTTGACTGGTCAAGTGGTCGAACGGAAAATAACAAAGATTTCATGGAATCGGTTTTTCCCAATCGACGATTCGACCAATTAACCAATCAACCTGAAGCCAACAAAATGGCTCGACTGTTATCCCTATAAATCAATCCCATACAGCTTCATCTTGCTCAGCAAACTGGGGTGGCTGATCTCCAAAAGTTTTGCCGCCTGCGTTCGATTGCCGCCGGTTTCCTGAAGGGCCTTGACGATTAGGTGGTGCTCAAAGGTTCTCTGGGCTTCCTTGAGCGAGTATCCATCGAAGAAGGACTCGATCCCCATCTCCGGTCGTGACCGTCCCAGCTCAGGAGGAAAATGTTCCGGCATCAGCACCGGATCGTCGGATAAGACAACGGACCTCTCGATGACATTTTCCAATTCCCGGATATTTCCGGGCCAGTGGTGGCGTTGGAGGATCTTCAGCGCTGCGGTTGAAACCCCTTTGATTTCCTTACCGAATTTTTCATTGAACAAATTAATGAAGTGCCGGCAAAGCAGGGCGATGTCTTCAGGCCATTCCCGGAGCGGGGGGACTCGGATCTGCACCACGTTCAGCCGGTAATATAGGTCCTCCCGAAACACGCCTTCGGCCACCGCTTTTTCCAAGTCCCGGGCCGTTGCGGCAATCACCCTGACATCGATCTTGCGCGTGGCGGCGTCTCCAACCCGACGGATTTCGTCCTCCTGCAGCACCCGAAGCAGCTTAACCTGGAGCGACAACGGAAGCTCTCCGATTTCGTCCAAAAAAATGGTGCCGCCGTTTGCCGCCTCAAAAAGGCCCATTTTGTCTCGATCGGCGCCGGTAAAGGCGCCCCGCTTATATCCGAAAAGTTCACTTTCCAGAAGATTCTCAGGGATTCCTCCGCAGTTGACCGGAACCAGGGCATTGCCGGACCGATCGCCTTTGGCATGAATTCCCCGGGCGATCAGTTCTTTGCCGGTTCCGCTCTCGCCGGTAATCAGAACGGTGGTGTCATAAAAAGCCACTTTTTCGGCAAGCCGGAAAACCGCTTGAATGACAGGGCTTCGCCCAACCATGGTTCCAAAACTGTAACTTTGCTGAATTTTTCGTATTCTTTCCTTCAGCCATCGGTTTTCCCGTTTCAGACTTTCGCGTTCTTCGGCTTTTTTCAGGGTCAGCAAGACTTCGTCCGGTTTAAACGGTTTGGAAATAAAGTCGTACGCCCCCTTTTTCATCGCTTCCACTGCGGTGTCGAGGGTTCCGAAAGCAGACATCATGATCACAGTCGATTCCCAAAGCTTGTCCCGCGCTGAATCTATGAATTCCATCCCCCCCATCCCCGGCATTTTCAGGTCGCAGAGAATGAAATCGTACAGCGTCTGATCAACCAAGTTTACCGCCTCTGCGCCGTCCGAGGCCGTATCGACCTGATATCCTGATTTTTGAAGAAGGGCGGCCAACATGTGACGCATATTGGCCTCATCGTCTATGATCAGCAGCCGTTTGGGTGTTCCGGTATTGGAAGATGGTGGACTCACGACGATTCTCCAGAAGCCAGCGGAAGAAAGATCGTGACCACGGTCCCTTCGTTTTCACGACTTTCGGCGAAGATCCGGCCCCCTATTTTTTCGATGATCATGAAACAGACGGAAAGTCCCAGGCCAGTGCCTTTGCCGGGATCCTTGGTGGTGAAAAAGGGATCAAAGATATTTCCGATGTCCTCTTCTGAAATCCCGGGTCCATTGTCGGCAAACGTCAGTTTCAGGATTGGCCACGGGCCTTCGCTTCCTGGCGCGTCATGAACGTTCTCGCTGACCACCGTCAGCCGGCCATTTTCAGCGGCAGCGCCAGCGCCGATGGCATCGGCTGCGTTGATGATCAGATTCAAAAACACCTGGCGAAGTTGATCCGGATCAGCCTCGACCTGATCATTCGTGGCCTGAAGTTGAAGATCCAGCGCAATATGGGCCATGAGCGGCTGGACGCGAACAATCTCCATGATGTCGGTAATCACTTGGTGCACCGAGACAATCCGCGTATCTTCCTTTGATGATCTGGAAAAATCGAGAAGCTGTCTCAAAATGGTGCTGATGCGGTTGATTTCGTCCTGGGCACGCTGGATGTACTCCATTCTTTCTTCTTCGGAAAGCTTCGGCTGTCGAAGCAGTTCGAGATACCCAAGGACGATTCCGATCGGATTGCCGATTTCATGGGCGATTCCAGAGGAAAGCCTCCCGACCGAGGCAAGCTTTTCAGCCTGAATGATGTCGTTTTGCGCTTTTTTGAGGTCGAAATTCGATCGTTCCAAAGAACGAACCGTTGCCCTCAATTTTTCCCGGTCCTCGGAAATGCGCTGAAGCATGCGATTCAACGCCCTCGAAAGACGGTTAAATTCGTTCTCCCCCCGCTGTTCGAATAGAAAATCGATGGATTCATCGTTTCGATAAGACTCGGCTCTTTTGAGCAAACCGAAAATCGGTTTTACAGCTACTTTAGAAATTCGAAACAAGCCGATCAACGTCAGGAGAGTGCCGTTGATCAACAGATAGATGAAGACGATTTTCTGGGTTTGCCTCAGGCTGCTGTAAACGCCTTCAAGACAAATGGCCATGGCTGCACCGCCTGCCGGAACATGCTTGTCGGCAATGGGGACAGATACCAAAACAAACCGCGGTTGCTTCCAAAAAACGCCCCATGTATTTCCTGTATATCGGACTTCTGAACGGCCTTTTTTCGAAGCCGCCTTCGCCATCTGAAGCAGATCGACACCAGGAAGGGTTCCAGAGACCGCCTGTCGATTTCCGGCATCAAACAGGGCAACCGCTGTCGCTCCTGAAGCATCCCGAAAGCGGACAAGAGCATCCCCCCAACGGGAATATGGCAGTTCCTGGAATGTTTCCGTCATTTTGCTGAGCGCAGACTTCGCCCTGGACACCTCTGTCTGCACCAGCTCTTTTTGAAGCGCCACGGTGAAAACAAAGTCGATCAGGAGCATAGCCACCAGGATCAACACACAAAGCGTAGCGGCGATTTTCGTCCGAAGGTCAAATCGAATCATTTCCTGGCATCGCTCCGGCCGGGCCAGACTGAGAATGACCCACCCGCTTTGCTTATTAAAAAATTTTCATGGTTATAGGGATTGTCATATTTCCGTTCGGTTTGAAAGAGCTTGATATGCACTGGCGTCCCGCGAACTAAAGGTAATCGGCTGTTTGACAATCCGTATATGACTAAATTTAAAACCACTTAGAACGATTGGGGAGCGGATTGTAGAGCTGAATCGGTGCGCTCAAACAAGCGGCCCCCATTGCTGTCGGAACGTTATCTGGACAAGCACTCTATCATAGAGCTATTAAATAGTTTAATATATTTTCTCGACTGAATTCAAACAAAAAAAGCCCGCCCCCTGCGTTCTTTGCAGGGGGCGGGCTTTTTAAAGATTCTCGGCGGCGTCCTACTCTCCCACACAGCTTCCCGTGCAGTACCATCGGCGCTGAAGGGCTTAACTTCCGTGTTCGGTATGGGAACGGGTGTCTCCCCTTCGCTATCGCCGCCGAAAAAGCATTTATTTGGATATCGACAGAACCAAGCATTCAGGATGTTCAGATGAAAAGGAGTGGCCAAGCCTCACGACCGATTAGTACCAGTCGGCTGAACACATTGCTGTGCGTACACCTCTGGCCTATCAACCTCGTCGTCTTCGAGGGGTCTTCAGTTCCATAAAGGAAGGGAGATCTAATCTTGGGGTTGGCTTCCCGCTTAGATGCTTTCAGCGGTTATCCATGCCGAACTTAGCTACCCAGCAATGCCGCTGGCGCGACAACTGGTACACCATTGGTTCGTCCATCCCGGTCCTCTCGTACTAGGGACAGATCCCCTCAAATCTCCTGCGCCCGCGAAAGATAGGGACCAAACTGTCTCACGACGTTTTAAACCCAGCTCACGTACCACTTTAATCGGCGAACAGCCGAACCCTTGGGACCTGCTCCAGCCCCAGGATGTGATGAGCCGACATCGAGGTGCCAAACCGCCCCG